>JAGOGG010000030.1 GCA_017996795.1 Sediminibacterium sp.
GTGAACAACCGTTAGTTTTTTATTTGGTCAAAAAAAGGGGCTTTTGCATTATCTTGACATTTAAAGGATTTTTATGCGATTTAAAGTAGTGGTAAACCAAGAGCAGGACCATCCAGTTGTTCATTTGACTGATACACAAACAGGTTGTGCAGCAGAACTATTTGTTTTTGGAGGATTGTTAAACGCATTCCATATTCCTTTAGATGGTTCTATTTTTAACTGTGTAGATGGGTTTAACTCAGTAAAAGAAGCAAAAGAAAATATTACTACTGCATTTAAAAGTGCCAAAATAAGTCCATTTGTTTGTAGGCTTCAAAATGGTCAATACCATTATGATGGACAATCTTATACCATTCGAAAAAACTATTTAGGCAATCATGCATTGCATGGGTTGATTTACGATGCGGTTTATGAACTTGGTACGATTACTGAAACAGAAGAAGCTGCAGCCATTACAATGACGCACCAATATCAAAGAAATGATCCAGGGTATCCATTTAGCTATACCATTTCTTTGCATTGGGAGCTAAGACCCAATAATCATTTGTCGGTAACTACTTCCATCATACATTCCAATAGCAATCCAATTCCCTATGCGGATGGATGGCACCCCTATTTTACTTTAGGTGGGCCAGTAGATCAATACCAACTGCAATTTGATGCCGATACCCAACTAGAGTTTGATGCGGGTTTAATCCCCACAGGGAAAAAAATAAAAGATGAAAGATTTTTACAAAAACAATCTTTAGAAAACATTTTCTTAGACAATTCTTTTGAGTTGGCCCCAAATGGAAAATGTGTATTGAGTAACCAGCATTTACAACTAGATGTAGTACCCGATGAGCATTATCCCATTCTACAAGTATATACGCCTGAACACAGAAAAAGTATTGCCATTGAAAACTTATCTGGAGCTCCAGATAATTTTAACAATGGCATCGGATTGCTCATGCTTTTGCCCAATAAACAATACCAATTCAAAACAAGTTACCAATTAACCCAACTATAAATCTACTACAGCTGTCATTGAAATTTCAACATTCACTCCACGCGGTAACCCTTTTACAGCAACGGTTTCTCTTGCTGGATAGTCTCCATTAAAATAAGTTCCGTACACTTCATTTACTTCTGCAAACAAAGCCATATCGCTTAAGAAAATAGTCGTCTTTACAATATGCTCAAAAGACAACTTTGCTTCCTTTAAAACAGCTTCAATATTTTTCATCACTTGGTGTGTTTCTGCAGCAATATTATCTTGCACCAATGCACCAGTTGCAGGATCAAATGCAACTTGACCACTTAAAAAAACAAAACCATTGGCTTTAATAGCTTGATTATAGGGCCCGATAGGAGCAGGTGCATTCACTGTTTTTACCACTTGTTTAGACATAGATTTTATTTAATGCAAGCAAATTGCTGCATTTTAATCAACCTGCCAACCTAAATTTGTAACCCAAGCCCATTTATGCAAATTATTATTAGAGCAACAGACCTTCAATTCCAACTATTAGCAGATAAGTTTAATAAGGACAATCATATCATTGTTAGGTATTATGTATCTGATGAAGTGGTTCCTGCTGGGGATATTTATATAGATGCAAGCTTTGAAGAAAATGGACCTTGCTTTTTATCTATAAAAGAACAGACTGTTTTAGTAAATGCAGTTTGCACTGCCGCTGATTCACTTCCCAATAACTATGTCCGTTTTAACGGATGGGATGGATTTTTGTCTCAACCCACTTTAGAAATTGCAGGCAATGATGAAGCAGTTTCAAAAGCTGTAGAACTATTAGAATCAGCGGGTTTACCTACAGTTGTTTCTGCCGACGCATTGGGAATGATAGGCCCAAGAGTAGTTTCAATGATTATTAATGAAGCCTATTTTGCATTAGCAGAAAATATAAGTACACAAGAAGAAATTAATACTGCAATGAAATTGGGAACCAATTATCCTTATGGTCCTTTTGAATGGTGCGAATTAATTGGCTTTCATAAAGTATCAACACTTCTACAACACTTAGCAAAAACAAATGAACGCTACAGTTTGGCGCCTGCGTTTCTAAACCACTAATACATGGCTTTACTTATAAATATAGATACGGCAACAGGTTATGCGGGCGTTTGTTTGAGCAAGGATAGTAAGGTATTGGCAAGTCAATCTCATCAACACCAAAAAGACCATGCTGCTTTTTTACAGCCTGCAATTGAAGCCATCTTAAAAGAAGCTGGCTGTCAATTAAATGATATTGATGCAGTGGCGGTTACAGCTGGACCAGGAAGCTACACAGGCATTAGAGTGGGATTGGCTTCAGCAAAAGGAATTTGTTATGCATTAAATAAACCATTAATAATGGTCAATACACTTGCTGTTATTGCGAATGCTGCCATTGAAAATACACCCCAAACCGAAATAGAAAAAGACACTGTTTTCTATGCAATGATAGACGCAAGAAGAATGGAAGTTTTTGCTGGAATGTACAACCAACAGCTATTAGAGTTAGCAAATGCAGGTGCATTGGTGCTTGATAGTGTCTTTTTTGAGGGGCTAAATTGTCATTCTAAAGTAATTTTTTGCGGGGACGGTGCCAAGAAGGTTGAACAATTTACCCTACCAGACAACTATAGTATAGATAATGCTCAACACACTGTAAATCATATGGTTACGATTTCAGAATCGTTTTTTTATGCAAAAAATTTCTCCAATTTGGCCTATGCTGAACCGCTTTATATAAAAGATTTTTACCAACCAATAAAGCCGCAATAAGCCCTGCGGAAAAACTAATGCGAATAACCACTCTGTATGCATTACAAAAAAGCTAACTTTGCATAAGTCTTAATACCCCCAATATTACTTGACATGAACGCAACCATTCAATCAATCCTATTAACCAATGGCGCAGAGCCTGTGAAGGTAGATTTCCTTCAGGCAAAGAAGGCATCTTTGATCCTTCGCTCCATTAACCACAAGCTTCGACAGCAAATCATCAAACTATTAGATGAGCATCAAAAGATGACTGTTACAGAGCTTTATGTAAAACTTCGTTTAGAACAATCCGTAGCTTCCCAGCACCTGGCCATTTTACGACGAGCCGGTATTGTGAGTACCACCCGAGAAGGGAAATTCATTTATTACTCCGTTAATTACACTCGCTTAAACGATGTGGTTGGTTTTGTGAAAGCATTGGTAGATTAATTACCTTTGCCGCAAAATCATTGCATGTTTATAAAACAATTATACACTGGATGTATCAGCGAAGCTGCGTACTATATTGAAAGTCATGGAGTAGCAGCTATCATAGATCCTATCAGGGATATTGATGCTTATTTAGATTTAGCTAAAGAACGCAATACCCAGATTCAGTATATATTTGAAACGCATTTTCATGCAGACTTTGTAAGCGGACATCTAGATTTAGCAGCTGCAACCGGTGCTACCATTGTTTATGGACCAAGTACCATAACCAAATATCCAGTTCATGTTGCAAAAGATTTGGAAATTTTTACGCTCGGTAATATTTCTATACAGGTACTTCATACACCAGGTCATACCTTGGAAAGTAGTTGCTATTTATTGAAAGATGAAGAAGGAAACAATAAAGCCATTTTCACAGGAGATACTTTATTTGTAGGTGATGTAGGTAGACCCGACCTTGCTCAAAAAGGCAATGATATTACCTTGGATGACTTGGCGGGAATGTTATATGATAGTTTGCAAGAGAAAATTATTCCGCTTGCGGATGATGTAGTGGTATACCCCGCACATGGAGCAGGAAGTAGTTGCGGTAAAAATTTAGGTGCTGATTCTTTTAGTACTATTGGTGTTCAAAAAGCAAGTAATTATGCTTTACAAGCGGAATCTAAAGAAGCATTTATTAAAGCTGTTACGGAGGGATTAAACGCTCCTCCTGCTTACTTCCCTATTAATGCGAGTATCAATAAAGAAGGGTACACTAGTTTAGACAGTATATTAGCCAACAGCATGCAGCCTTTATTGATCAAGGATTTCAAAGAAAAAACAGCCAATAACGCCCTCATCTTAGATACCAGACATCCCGATCAATTTATGCAAGGGTTTGTTCCAGGTTCAATCAATATTGGATTAAACGGACGATTTGCAGAATGGGCCGGCACTTTATTACCTTTTACACAACCCATTGTTTTAGTTACTGAAGTTGGTGCTGAAAAAGAATCAATCATTAGATTAACTAGGGTAGGAATAGAAAAAATTGAAGGCTATTTATCCGGAGGATTTGAAGCTTGGCAAACTGCAGGAGAACAAATTGATATGATCATTGATGTTGAGGCTGATGAACTGGCTATGGATCTCCCCTTCGATGAAAACTTGGTCATCATTGATGTTAGAAGAGAAACTGAATATGCCAACGAGCATGTAAAAGAAGCAATTAATATTCCATTAGACCAATTGACAGACCCAGGCAGCATGGCCAATTTAGATGACCACCACAATATTTATATTCATTGCGCAAGTGGCTACAGAAGTGTAATTGCTGCATCTATGATTAAAAGACAGGGCATTCACAATATTAGAAATGTGGTGGGCGGAATTGAAGCAATAAAAGGTTTGCCCGAGAAATTTGAATTTGAAAAAGAAGCGGCAACTTTAAACTAAGCTTATTTAATTTCTAAAGCACTGTGTTTGGATGGATCAAAACTCCATTTCCATCTGCGATGACTCCAGAGATAATTGGCAGGCTTTAATTTAACTGCTTGTTCTACTCTTGCTGCATACAACTTGGTTAGCTCGCCGTCTTTAAAAGATTGTGGATCTGAAGTGATGAGCTCGAATTTGATTTCATAATAGCCTCTTCGAACTTTATAGAAATGGCAAAATACTACATGCGTATCATTCAATTTAGCACCTTTTTCTGGGCCTAAAATAAAAGGAGTTAATCGGTTGAAAAACGGGACCCAATGCGCTTTCAGGTCGCTTGGTGGATTCTGGTCGGCTGCAAGCCCCAAAGCATATCGATCTTTTACATAACTCCTGAATTGATTTTTAAAATGCTTTGTTGGAATAAGGATGGTGCCATTTTTCGCACGCATATCATAAATAATTTTATCCATCACCTTATTAGACAAGGGTTGATACACCCCAACAAATGGATATAAACTATGTCTTGGAATCCAATGATTTAAAAATTCCCAATTAAAAAAATGTCCTGCCAATAATTGAACGTTTTTTCCTGAACTGTATAATTCATTCAACACATCAATGTTCCCAACTAAACGTTTATCTGCTTCTTTGGTACTAATCGAAATCATCTTAATGGTTTCAACAATCGTATCAATAAAGTTGTGATAAAAATCCTTGGCAATTCTGATACGTTCTTTTTCAGTCTTATCAGGAAATGCAATCAATAAATTATTCAACACCACTTTCTTTCTATAACCAAAAAAATAAAACACTAGAACATATAATCCATCTGCAATAAAATACAAGACCCGCCAAGGCAAGAGCGATAATAAATAAAACAAAGGATAAATGATATAGTACATGGCCTTGGTGGCTTTAAAGTATAATGTTCTGCAAAATAGGACTCTTTTCTTGGTGATCTGTATTATAGTGTAACCCCCTACTTTCTTTTCTAAATTGTGCCCCTTTTACAATTAAATACCCAACGGAAATTAAGTTGCGCAATTCACATAGTTGAGGAGACACTTTAGTTGATCGATACAGTTGCTCGGTTTCTTCAAACAATAAATCCAATCTTTTCATTGCCCTACTCAATCGAGTATCTGTTCTAACAATTCCCACATAATCACTCATGATTTGTTGCAATTCTTTCAGGCTCTGTGTAATCAAAATCATTTCCCTTGGTTCTGCTGTCCCCAATGCATTCCAATCTGGAAGATGTTCAATCAAATTCAAATGATCAATTTGCTTGCAAGCATCAATAAAACATCTGTGAGCAAATACCATCGCTTCTAACAAACTATTACTGGCCAATCGGTTGGCACCATGTAATCCAGTGCTGGCGCATTCGCCACATGCATATAAATTTCGAATGGAGGTCCTACCCCATTCGTCCGTTTTAATACCACCACAACTGTAATGTGCAGCAGGGGCCACAGGAATCATATGTTGCATTACATCAATTCCTATTGATAAGCATTTCTGGTAAATATTGGGAAAGTGGTGAATAAATTGGTCCTTACCCATATGCCTGCAGTCTAAATAAACATGCTCGGTACCTGTTCGCTTCATTTCATTATCAATGGCTCGAGCAACAATGTCTCGGGGTGCTAAATCTTTACGATGATCGTATCGCTCCATAAAAGCTTCACCTGCTTTATTTCTTAGTATACCTCCATCACCTCTAACCGCTTCTGTAATCAGGAAAGAAGGCGAAACGCCTGGTTCAAACAATGCAGTTGGATGAAATTGAATAAACTCCATGTTTTCAATTTTACCCTTTGCTCTATACACCATTGCAATTCCATCCCCAGTAGCAATTTTTGGATTCGTTGTGGTTCTGTATGCTTGACCACAACCACCTGAAGCCAACAAAACTATTTTAGAAACAATTTTTTCAATTTGATTGGTTTGCAAATTCAATACATACACCCCATAGCAAGTAATATCCAAAGTAGATTTAGTAACCAAATAACCTAAATGATGCTGCGTCAATAAATCAACAACAAAACAATGGTTCAATAAATGGATATTCGGAAATGTACTAAGCTGAGAAAGCAATGCTCTTTCCATTTCTTTCCCGGTAACATCTTTATGATGCAATATCCTGTTCTCGCTATGACCACCTTCTTTTCCTAAACTGTAAATTCCAGATTCATCCTTATCAAAAGCGGCTCCATAATCAATGATCTCTTTTATTCTTTCTGGCCCTTCTTTAACCACTATCTCTACAATTGCTTCGTTACAAAGCCCATCACCAGCAATCAACGTATCTTCAATATGCTTGCTAAAACTATCCCTGCTTTCATCCCATACCCCTGCAATACCACCTTGTGCATACTTGGTATTGGTTTCATCCGCATGCGTTTTAGTAATGAGGATGATTTTTTTATTAGGAAATTGCTTAGCCACTTTTAGTGCGTAGGTTAATCCTGCAATACCAGAACCAATTACTAAAAAGTCAGTTTGATGCATACAAAAATTTAGATTGAACTAAGCCGGCTCTATCCAAGCACCATGCTCTTTCAATAGATTAATTAATTCGGATACCGCAATCTCACTATCAATATTTCTCTTCATAATATCCTTACCCTTATACAAAGTGATTTTTCCAACTCCGCTACCTACATAACCAAAATCTGCATCTGCCATTTCACCAGGACCATTTACAATGCATCCCATAATGGCAATTTTAACTCCTTTCAAATGATTGGTTACATTTCTAATTTTCGCAGTGGTTTCTTGCAAATCAAATAAGGTTCGGCCACAACTTGGGCAGCTGATGTATTCAGTTTTAGAAATTCTGGTTCGAGTAGCTTGTAAAATGCTGAACGCAGAAGAGTTAATAAATTGCTCAACCGAAGTATTACTCAAATAATTACGTCCACTAGTATCTACCACACCTGTATTCATTGTTTGATAGCTATTGTTATTCATTCCCAAACAAATACCATCTCCCATCCCATCTAATAATAAAGAGCCACATTCTGTTGCATAATGAATTAAATGTTCATCAGCTGTTTGCCAATTGCTATCAGTAATAATTACAACAGGATTTTGCACTTGTAGATTCATTAACTCCATCATCATTCTTCTAATAGACTGCATTGCATTTGCATTGGTACTACTTAAACAAAGCACCACTGTGTTATCATTGGCAAATTCAGCTAAAAAAGTATAGTCATTAACAGAAGTAGCATCGTTATAACAATCAACCATTACAAAGTTGATGGCATCACTCTTACTATTTGCTTGAGCATACCCAGACCTATCGAAGATGGGAAAATAACTGTATTTATCTTGACATGCTTCAAATGTTGCAGGATAAACAATCACTTTTAAAGTGCCAGGCAACGCAAAATCAAGTAATTGATTTCCGGTGAAAATATAATCTGCTGCAGCATCTCCAATAGCCCATTTATCTGTTGCTTCATCGTATTTGTACCCAATCGCTTCCAAATGTTTGGAAGTAATATTGGGGATTTTACTAAAGTCTGCAATTACCACTGGAACTTGGGTTCCACCAATATTGCTTACAGGGAACGTTTTTCTTCTGGTATAATGGAATGGATCATAAGGCACTTTGGAAATGTCTGGAACAAGCCCATGAGTAACACCTTCACGATTTTCAATACTGTATCTTTTAATCAAATCTTTACAAACTGGAATTTCTAACTCTGGGTCTTCGGTTAAACTAACCCTAACGGTATCACCAATTCCATCTTCTAATAAAGTACCAATTCCAGCAGCACTTTTCACCCTTCCATCTTCTCCATCACCTGCTTCTGTAACCCCTAAATGCAATGGGTAGCATTCTCCAAACTCTGCTTCCATTTGCTGAATCAATAAGCGATAAGCCTGCACCATCACTTGAGGATTACTGGCTTTCATACTTAAAATAATATTATGGTAATCTTCTGAACGTGCAATACGTAAAAACTCCATCGCACTTTCTACCATACCAATGGGCGTATCACCATATCTACTCATGATTCGATCACTCAACGACCCATGATTCGTACCAATACGCATAGCTGTACCATGCTCTTTACAAATCAAGACCAACGGTGTAAAGCGTTCCCGAATACGTTCAATTTCTTCTAAGTATTCTGCGTCTGTATAATCAATTTGTTCAAACTTTTTTTTGTCAACGTAGTTGCCTGGATTCACCCTTACTTTTTCTACTATTCTTGCAGCAATTTCAGCAGCATTTGGGGTAAAATGAATATCCGCTACCAAGGGAGTAGTGTAGCCGCGTTTACGCAACTCGTCTTTTATATTTTGGAGGTTTTCTGCCTCTTTTTTGGATGGAGCTGTAATCCTTACCAATTCGGCACCCGCTTCAATACAACGAATGGTTTGTTCCACTGTAGCCATGGTATCCATGGTATCAGTAGTGGTCATGGTTTGAACCCTTATTGGATGACCATTGCCCAACAGCAAATCACCAATTTTTACTTCACGCGTTTTTAGTCTACTAAGTTGTGTTAATGAAATACAGTATAGTTGCATAAAGTACTTTATTGGAATTATCTTTTTCCTTCAAAAAATCCTTGGTTGCTTAATATTTTTTTGAGTATAGATATTCTTGTATCAACCAGTGGAATATTAGAAGGAGCTTCCATATTTAATACAAAGAAATAGGGATGTTTGTTCTCCTCAATCCAACCTACCACCCATCCCAGTTGATCTCCTTTTTCATTATAGGTTAAGCCTGTTTTATAGCTCAATTGATAATTGGCATTCGACTCTCTCAACATCATGCGCTTTACAATCTCATGCGTTCTTTTTTGAAAAGGCAATTGATTAAAAAACAAGCGCTTCATAATACCCAATTGTTCATCCGGCGTTAACTTAATGGTATTATTTAACCAAAAGCTATCAATAGACTTACCAATAGTATGATTACCATACTGCAAACTGTCTAACCAAAATTGCATAGTGTCTTTCCCAATTCTTCTTGCTACTTCTTGGTAATATGGAACAATAGAATTCTTAAATGCTGTTTCCATGGTTATCGCAGAGTCCAACTGTATAGCCATTTTTTCATCAGAAACCACACCGGTTTCCAATGCAATTAATGAGTGTACTACTTTAAAAGTAGAAGCAGGAGAATAGGCTGAGTCTTTGTACCTATTTAAATTATAAATAGTAAAATCGCCAGTGCCATTATCAAATAAAGCAAAAGTTCCTTTTACGCCTGCAGAATCAAAGTATTTGCCTATTTCTTCATTCACCTGCACATTGTTGGGAGAGCAAGCCGCAAAAAATAATCCAACACTGAATGCCAATAATAATTTTCTCATATTTTTCTTATTTAATCACCCCCAATTCCTTACCCACTTTAGTAAACGCAGCAATGGCTTTGTCTAAATGTGCTTGCTCGTGAGCAGCACTTAATTGTACCCTAATTCTTGCCAACCCTTTTGCAACCACAGGATAAAAGAATCCAATTACATAAACACCTTCATCCAATAATTTAGCAGCAAAATTTTGTGCAATCACCGCATCGTATAACATGATGGGAACAATTGGATGATCTCCTGGTTTGATATCAAAACCCGCTTCGGTCATTTTTGTTCTAAAATAATTGGTATTGTATTCTAGTTGGTCTCTTAAAGTGGTAGCTGAAGTAAGCATATCTAATACTGCAATGGAAGCACCTACAATACTAGGAGCAACTGTATTAGAGAAAAGATAAGGGCGGCTTCTTTGACGAAGCATTTCAATAATTTCTTTTCGTCCCGAAGTAAACCCTCCACTTGCTCCACCCAGTGCTTTACCTAAAGTGCCGGTGATAATATCAATTCTTCCCATCACCCCACGGTATTCATGGGTACCTCTTCCTGTTTTTCCTAAAAAGCCCGAAGAGTGACATTCGTCAATCATTACAATGGCATCGTATTGATCTGCTAAATCACAAATTTTATCTAATTGAGCAATAGTACCATCCATGCTAAAAGAACCATCTGTTACAATGATTCTGCTTCTGCAATTGGCCGACTCTTTCAATTTGGCTTCCAAGTCTGCCATATTATTGTGTTCATAGCGAAAGCGCTGAGCCTTACATAAACGAACCCCATCAATAATGGAAGCATGGTTTAAAGCATCACTAATGATGGCGTCTTCCTCACCAAACAAAGGCTCAAAAACACCCCCGTTAGCATCAAATGCTGCTGCATACAAAATGGTATCTTCTGTTCCCAGAAAATCGGCCAACTTTTTTTCTAATTCTTTATGAATGTCTTGGGTGCCACAAATAAAGCGCACACTGCTCATCCCATACCCATGGGTATCAATGGCTTGATGTGCAGCTTTAATTACATCTGGATGAGAAGATAGTCCCAAATAATTGTTGGCACAAAAGTTCAATACTTTTTTACCATTCACTACAATTTCAGGCCCTTGCTCACTGGTAATAACCCTTTCTTTTTTGAATAAACCAGCCGATTCAATTTCAGCCAATTCACTGGCAATTCTTGCAACAAATTTTTCGTTCATATTCCATTCATTAGAATGGCAAATGTACTAAAGTTCGGCCGAAAGCATTATTCAACCCCCAATAACTCTACTTCAAAAATAAGTAGGGAACCGGGTACAATTTTATCGCCTTTTTGTTGATCTCCGTAAGCCAAATCAGCAGGTACATAAAACTTCCACTTGCTACCAACAGTCATTAACTGTAGCCCTTCCTGCCAACCTAAAATCACATTCCCTAAAGGGAAGGTAACTGGCTCTCCTCTATCAACCGAGCTGTCGAATATTTCACCGCTAATTACGGTACCATGATAATGGCATTTTACTTTATTGGTCAATTTAGGTTTAACCGTATCAGTACCATTTTTGATAATTTCGTATTGTAAACCACTAGGCAAAGTTACCACACCTGGCTTCTTCGCCATTTTAGCCTGAAATGCTTTACCCGCCTCTCTAGCAACGGTTGATTTCTCCGCACTTAATTTTTGCTGATAATTCCCGATGCATAAATCTAATAACTCATCGGCAATCACCGATTTTTTACCTGTGAACCCATCAGTAATACCTTTTTGAAACATTGCCGCAACCAAAGGATCCAATCCTTGAGATTTTAAGTTTTGGGCTATTCGAATACCCAAAGCATAACTGGCGCTATCGGCAGAAGACTTAAACATGGCAGTAGGTGCTGCAGTTTTAGCAACAGGTTTTGAAACTGTTTTAGTGCTGTTAGCTGTTTTAGCTGGAGCTTTTGCAGATGGTTGTGCCTGTGCTTGCGTAAATGTTACAAAAGCACCTAAAACGAATAAACTGAGTATTTTTTTCATTTGATATTTTATAAAGTAGTTGCAAATTAAGTCAAAAGTAATTGAAAGGCTGTTGTTGCTTTGCTAAATTGGAAACGGGTTAATACTTGATTCATCATCGCATTAATTTCTTCATTGCAAAGATTGCCCATACTGCCTTCATGGGTATGATTCAGGGAGGTAGAATAAGCAAACTCCCCTTTTTCTATGGCATTCCCAACTTGTTGATACGCATCTCTAAAAGGAACCCCTTGTAAAACCAATTTATTTACTTCTTCCACACTAAACATATATTTGAATTTGGGATCATCTGCAATAGAAGGATTTACTTGAATATGACTAAACATCAATAGCATCATTTCGATACAATTGTTTAATTCAGTAAAAGCAGGAAATAAATGTTCTTTTAATAATTGCAAATCACGTTGGTATCCAGACGGAAGGTTGGCAGTCATTAAACTAATTTCATTCGGCAATGCTTTGATTCTATTGCAATAAGACCTTGTTAATTCAAATACATCTGGATTTTTTTTATGTGGCATAATACTAGAACCCGTTGTTAATTCTGGAGGGAAACTAATGAACGCAAAATTTTGATTCAAGTACAAACAAGCATCCATGCTCATTCTAGCCAAGGTATCTGCAATATTAGCCAATGCGGTAGCAACAATTCTTTCCGTTTTGCCTCTTCCCATTTGAGCATACACTACATTGAAATTGAGCTGATCAAAGCCCAATAACTCAGTAGTCATTTTTCGATTGATCGGGAAGGAAGACCCATATCCAGCAGCAGAACCCAATGGATTTTTATTAACAATTGAATAAGCCGATTCAAGCATGATTAAATCATCCACTAAGCTTTCTGCATAAGCGCCAAACCAAAGCCCAAAAGAGGAAGGCATGGCCAATTGCAAATGGGTATAACCAGGCAAAATACAATCTTTGTATTCTTCACTTTTTTGTTGCAGCAATTCAAACAAAGCATAAGTTGATTCAGCAATTGTTTGAATTTCTGCCCTTAAGTATAATTTGATGTCTACTAAAACCTGGTCATTCCTACTTCTTGCACTATGGATTTTTTTACCCATATCACCCAGCTTTTGAGTTAGCATCAATTCAACAAAGGAATGAATATCTTCTACTCCTTCAGGAATAGTAAAACCTGGTTGAATCACCAATTGATAAATGGCTTGTAACTCATTAACTAGAGCAAGCATTTCTTGATTGGTTAATAACCCAATACTAGCCAACATTTTAACGTGTGCAATAGAGCCCAATACATCGTAAGGAGCTAATAGCGTATCGAAGTCTTTGTCTTTTCCAACAGTAAATTGTTCTACTGCTTGCGTGGTGTTGGTATTGTTCTTACTCCAAAGTTTCATAATACCCCTTTTAATAAGTTGATATAAAATTCAATCCCTTTTTCAATTTCTAATAAATAAATAAACTCATCTGCAGTATGACTTCTAGCACTATCTCCTGGACCTACTTTTAGTGCGGGGAACGGCATTAAAGCCTTGTCACTGGTTGTTGGACTTCCGTAACAAACACTTCCTAAAGCTTCCCCAGCTTTTACAATGGGATGATTGTTGCTAATTAAAGTTGATTTGATTCGAGTGCTTCTGGGTGAAATGTCTGCGTTTAAATTGGCTTTTAAAGTTTCCAGAATTTCTTCAAATTGGTACAGTTCATTCACTCGAATATCAATTAAGTATTCTGCAGAAGCAGGCACCATATTGTGTTGCTTATTCTCTGTATTAAAAGCCGTAACCGTCATTTTAACTGGCCCTAATAAATTACTCACTTTATCGAAATGATATTGCCGAATCCATTCAATATCTTTTACCGCTTTGTACAACGCGTTCTCCCCTTCGTTTCTGGCCGCATGTCCTGCCATCCCAACTGTTTTTGCATCCACCACCATTAGACCTCTTTCTGCAATAGCCAAGTCTAATAAAGTGGGTTCTCCTACAATTGCAAAATCAATAGTAGGTAATTGGGGGATCAAAGCCTCCACCCCATTTTTGCCTGATATTTCTTCTTCAGCAGTTGCGGCTATAATCAAATTATACCCCAAAGAAGGTTTGTTATAATAGTAAACAAAGCAAGCAAGTAAAGAAACCAAGCAACCACCCGCATCATTACTTCCTAATCCAAATAATTTTTCATTTGCAACAATTGGATCAAATGGATTCAACTGATATCCACTATTAGGCTTAACCGTATCATGGTGCGAATTCAATAAAATGGAAGGCTTATGCGCATCAAAATATAGATTAGTAGCCCAAATATTATTTCCGACTCTATTAAATGGGATTTGGTTTTTATTAAAAAACTGAGCAATACAATCCGCTGTTTGATCTTCTTCCTTACTGAAAGAGGGAATAGTAATCAGTTGTTTTAATAATTCAACTGCTTCTTTATACAATGGTTTTATTTCATCCATGTTGAATGGTTGTACCCGCTTTACCAGTTATTAATTCTGCTAATTCATCTGCATTTCCAATGATTACTTTAGTTACACCTTGTTCTATTGCAACAAATGCATTGTCTAATTTAGGAATCATTCCTGCAAATATTTGCTGATTCGCTTTAAGCGTTTGATAATAGTTGGAATCAATGATTGGAATAACCGAATCAGCATTATTAATGTCTAACAAAACGCCTTGTTTCTCAAAAGAATAAACCAATATCGTTTCATAAAATGAACTCATTGCTGTTGCAATAGATTGCGCAATGGTATCTGCATTGGTATTCAATAATTGACCCTTTCCATCGTGCGTTATTGGAGATACCACTGGCACCAATGATTGCTGAATCAACTTATTAAAAAATGCAGCATTTACCTGATCAATATCACCCACAAAACCATAATCAATGGCATCTGGCATTTTTCCTTTTCTCTTATGCGCTAAAACCGCGTTGGCATCTGCGCCTGTTAGGCCAATTGAATTGGCTCCATATTGTTGCAATTGAGCTACTATACTTTTATTAATATAACCAGCATAAACCATCGTAACGACTTTCAAGGTTTCTGCATCGGTAATTCTTCTGCCTTCAACCATTTGTTGTTGAATACCCATTGTTTCGGCCAATCTTGTTGCAAGCTTACCACCTCCATGCACCAATATTTTAGCCTGCTTTATTTCAGCAAAGCTTTTCAAGAATAATTGGAGAGACGCATCATCATCAACAATATTTCCGCCAATTTTAACAATAACCAGCTGATCCATATTATTGATTTAAGGTATTCAAGATATCGGCCAATACTGCTTGTGCAGCCCAAACACGATTGCCCGCTTGTTGGGTAACCAAACTATTTGGACCATCTAAAATTTCATCACTCAATTCAATATTTCTTCTAACAGGCAAACAATGCATTACTTTAGCATCATTGGTGATTGCTAATTTTTCATTGGTCAACATCCAACTAGTATCTGAACTTAATTGCTGACCATATTGCACGTAACTACTCCAATTTTTTACATAAACAAAATCAGCGTTTTCTAGTGCTTCCGCTTGATCATGAACAATGGTTGCTCCATTGGTGAATTGTTCGTCTAACTCATACCCTTTGGGATGGGCAATAACAAAATTGGCACCATCCCATGCATTCACCCATTGCGCAAAACTATTTGCAACACATTGAGGTAATGGCTTAATATGAGGCGCCCAAGTTAATACCACTTTGGGCTTATATGCT
>JAGOGG010000031.1 GCA_017996795.1 Sediminibacterium sp.
TGGTGCAGCTTTTTTAGGGGCTACTTTTTTAGCAGGGGCTGCTTTCTTAGCAGGGGCTACTTTTTTAGCAGGTGCTGCTTTTTTAGCAGGGGCCACTTTTTTAGCTGGTGCTGCTTTTTTAGCAGGAGCTGCTTTCTTAGCTGCTTTTTTTGGCGCTACTTTTTTAGCAGGAGTTGCTTTCTTTGCTGCTTTTTTTGGTGCTGCCTTTTTAGCAGGGGCTGCTTTCTTAGCTACTTTTTTAGGGGCGACTTTTTTTACTGCTTTTTTAGGAGCTGCTTTTTTTGCAGGAGCAGCTTTTTTAACCGCTTTTTTAGGGGCGACTTTTTTGGCTGCTTTTTTAGGAGCTGCTTTTTTAGCGGCTTTCTTTTTACTTGCTTTTGCCATGATGGTATTAGTTTGAATGAAAAGTTTTAGAAAGACAGTAAGTTAGAATATTTTTTTCAATATAATTTAAATTCATTAATACCTATTTTTTTTTGGATTTACTATAGCCATTTTTTTGTAGCCAAACCAACACTTTGTCTCGTTGATCTCCTTGAATAATGGCTTCTCCGTCTTTGGCACTGCCACCAGTTCCACAAAAGTTTTTTAATTGTTTTGCCAATATTTCGAGGTCATTTTCTTTTCCTATAAACCCAGTCACTAGGGTTACCATTTTACCACCTCTTTGCTTCTTATCTAATTGTATCATTAGATTTTGTTTAGCAGGTTCCAATGTTTCTAATGCCTCATTTTCGGTTCTATTAAATTGAAAGTTTGGATCTGTGCTATATACAAATCCTGCCTGATCCGCTATATTTTTCTTGCTCATTTATTTGTTTTAGCTAAAATAATAGTAAAAATAGTACCCTTCCCCATTTGACTTTCTACTTTTATTTCCCAATTATTGGCTGCAGCGTATTCTGCACAGATTAATAAGCCCAAGCCGGTCCCTTTTTCCTTCTGTGTTCCTGGGGTTGTAAAATGCGTTTTTAATTGGAATAACCGATTAATTTGTTCGGGATTCATTCCAACACCATTGTCTTCTATACATATAGCTAATTGATCATTTTCGATTTTACTGAACAAATTAATTTGGCCTTTTTCGTGCGTGAATTTGATGGCATTCAATAAAATATTACGAATAATAATGTCAAAATGCTGAGGATCTGCTTTGATACTTACACCTGTATTAATTTGATTTTGGATAGTAATTTCTTTCTGATCGGCCAAACCCTTTAACAATCCCAATGAAATGGATGCTTGTTTATAGAGATTGATTTCTTTTAATTCAGGGGTTTCTACTCCTTTCATTCTAGATCTAGACCATATTAATAGATTGTCTAACACGTAGTTTAGATTTTGAACCTGTTTGGTTAAGTTCAATTTTAACTGATGATAGGTTTCATGATCCAAAGAATCAGGATCTAACATTGGAAGTACTGCATTTAAAGATGCAATTGGAGATCTTAAATCATGTGACACAATAGAAAAGACTTTGTCCTTTAATAGTAGTGTTTCTTCTAATTCTACCTTTTGTGACTGCAATAAAAGATTGGTTGCTGTTTTATATTTATTTTTTCTCCAAATATTAATAAGTAAAACAATCACAACAAGCATGGTAATCATTAGAGAAAAGTTGAGAATAGTCTTCTTTTGATTGTTTTCTATCTCTTGTTCCTTTTCTTTTTTAAGTTGATTTATTTCAGACTGTTTTTTCTCTGCCTCAAACTTGGCTTGCATTTCTGCTAATTTAGATCTACTCCTCTCTTGATATAAAGAGTCATTCAATTGGCTGAATTTCTTTTGAACCAGATAAGCTTCTTTGTAATCGCCTATTCCTTCATAAGCAGTTGCCAATAAATTATAAATTAATGCAGTTTCAGATTTTGCACCCATTAAATTGCCTAATTGAAGGGCTTTTTCTAAAAAAGAGATGGATTCCTTGTATTTAAATTCACTATTCAAAAGTCTACCAATCCTATATAATGCAGTTAGTTGGAGGTGAACGCTTTTTATCTTTACAGCATATTGTACGGAAAGATTAAAATAATATTTAGCACTATCTAATAGCTTTCTTGCTTCTGATAAATCTCCTGCATTTCTGTAAGCGAATGCAATTAAGTAATCGTCTTTAAGTTGTAAATTAAAAATAAGCGCTTTATTGGTATAATATAAAGCACTATCCATCATCTTTCCTCTGAAAAAAGTAAAAGAAAGATTGTTCAGTGCCCTTCCAATACTTTTCTGGTCGTTCAACTGAGTATGAAGTGCAAGATCTTTCAAAAACAATTCAATAGACTTATTGGTATTCCCTTGTGAATTATACACAGAAGCCATACACCTAAAGGAAGCGGCTAGTGCGGGCAAATTTTGTATTGAGTCGTTCCACTTTAGGGCTTTTGTACTGTATTCAAACGCAGCCGTAAAATCTCCCTTTCTATATTTAATCCATGCGAGGTTATTCAGCGCAATCCCTTTCTCTTTTGGGGCTTTATTTTTTTCTGATTCTGTAAGAGCTAGATTGGCATATTCAAATGCTAACTCGGTATTTTTATCGGATAGGGTTTCGGCAATATTATTTAGAAATTGTATACGTTCAATGCCTGAACTTTTTGCATTAAGCAATTGATCAATACTGTCTTTTGCAAAGGTTTGTGCGGATAAAGTGGATTTTCCTAAAAAAAAGAAAGCAATCCAAAATAGGCATGCTAGCTTTTTATATTCATCTTTCATGAATAAAATATATGCTGGAAAATTACAAAAAACAATACGCTAAAAGCGAAAAACTTTGTGAATCAGGTCATTTATTTCACGAAACTTGCTTTTAAGCTTAAATCGAGGCTTTGTGCTTGGTGGATAAGCCCTCCAACGCTAACAAAATCTACCCCTGTTTTTGCAAAAGATTCAATGGTAGTTAAGTTTATTCCTCCACTTGCTTCTGTTTCAACCCTGCCTTGAATAATTGCCAAAGCCTGCGAAACTGCTTCTGGTGAAAAGTTGTCTAACATGATGCGATCAACTTTGTTCAGGGCATTGGTACACACCAATTCAACGTCTGATAAATTTCTTGTTTCTACTTCAATTTTTAGTGGCTTTTCAAGTTGATTGGAATAGGCGTAAGCTTGGTTGATTGCTTCAATTATTCCACCACAATAGTCTATATGATTGTCTTTGAGCATGATCATATCGTATAAACCAAATCGATGATTCATGCCGCCGCCTATTTTTACCGCTTCTTTCTCGAGTAACCTGAAATTGGGTGTTGTTTTTCTAGTATCTAATATACGGGTATGATAGCTTTTTAGTAATTGAGCATAACGATTGGTGAGGGTAGCAATACCACACATTCTTTGCATACAATTTAAAACAAGTCTTTCTCCTTTTAATATGGTGTGGACTGTTGCTGTAATTTCAAATGCAGTTTCTCCTACCTGCATATGATCTCCATCTTTTTTATAAGCAATAAATTCACAGCCAGGTTCGATGATATTGAAAATTTTCTCAGCCACTTCAACACCTGCAAGTATGCCAGTATCTTTTATTTTTAGCAAAGCTTTCCCTTTCTTTGAAGTTGGTATACAACTTAAAGTAGAATGATCACCTGTTCCAATATCCTCTTTTAGTGCGGCATTTACCAATGTAGCCAATGCAATATCAAATGAATTCATGCGAGTTCTTTAGCTAATTCTCATGGTAATAATATACAAGGTCCCGTTTTTTTGCTTTAATTGGACGGTTATGCTATAGCTTTTACCAGAAGTTGTTAATTTACCTAGGATATATACCAAAGTTCCTTTTCCACCATCCGAAACCTTCTCAAACCCTTTGATTCCATTATCAGCATAAAATGATTTTAAAGCTAAAGCAGCTTGATTTTTGCTCATATTCTTTACTTCATCTTTATCTAATAACTTCAAGTCTACATAATCGTCTAAATAAGTGGTAATCATTTCTGGGTTAGCCGATTTTAGCGCCCTTACTACCATATCTGTTTCAGTTTGGGCTTGGGCATTCCATAATCCACCCAAAATAAAACCAATTACTAAAATCAAATTCTTCATAAAATCCATTTAAGCTTAAAATGTGCTATAATCATGCCAAAAATGGGCATTTTTACCGATTTGATAAATGTACAGCCAAAAGCTGAATGAGAAATAAGTTAACTTTAACGCATGAGCAAAAAAGTAATATTAATCATCATGGATGGCTGGGGATTAGGACAGGTGAAGTCTTCCGATGCCATACAAAATGCCAATGTACCATTTGTTAGTTCTTTATATTCCCAATACCCTAATACTACTTTAATTACTTGTGGCGAGCAAGTTGGGTTACCCGAAGGGCAGATGGGAAATAGTGAAGTAGGACACCTGAATTTAGGGGCTGGAAGAATTGTATACCAAGAACTTCAAAGAATAAATGTTGCTGTTAGAGATGGTTCTTTGGCAACCAATCAAGCATTGAACAATGCCATTGCACGGGCCAAACAAAATGGGAAAAATCTACATTTATTAGGATTAGTGAGTGATGGTGGTGTGCATTCTCACACCAGTCATTTAAAAGCGATCTGTTCTATTTGTCATGAGCATGGGCTTAACAATGTTTTTGTGCATGCATTTACAGATGGAAGAGATACAGATCCTAAAAGTGGATTAGGTTATATACAAGATGTAGAAGAACACCTAAAAAAGACAACTGGAACTATTGCAACTGTTAGCGGTAGGTACTATGCAATGGATAGAGACAAGCGGTGGGAAAGAGTTGCGCTTGCTTATCATTGTATGGTAAATGCAAAAGGGAATACTGCTTTAAGTGCTGAAGCCGCTATTCAGTCTAGTTATGATGCAGGGGTAACTGATGAATTTATTCTACCCACTGTATTAACCAATGCAGATGGATTACCTATTGCAAAAATTGAAGAAGGGGATATTGTAATAGCTTTTAATTTTAGAACAGACCGTTGCAGAGAAATAACTGAAGTGCTTACCCAGCAAGCTTTCCCCGAGCAAAATATGCATCCATTGAATTTGCATTATACTACAATGACCATGTATGATCAAAAGTTTAAAGGGGTAAATGTGATTTTTGAAAATGATAATTTGACCAATACCATTGGCGAAGTTTTGGAAGCGCATGGAAAATCACAAATCAGAATTGCTGAAACTGAAAAATATCCGCATGTGACTTTTTTCTTTAGTGGTGGTAGGGAAGAGCCTTTTGTAGGAGAGTCTAGAATCATGGCCCCCTCTCCTAAAGTTGCCACGTATGATTTACAACCTGAAATGAGTGCAGCGGAGCTTACTGAAAAAATTCTTCCTGAAATTGCAGCTGAGTCGGCCGATTTTATTTGTTTAAACTTTGCCAACGCAGATATGGTTGGTCATACAGGTGTTTTTAGCGCTGTGGTAAAAGCGGTGGAAACGGTAGATGCTTGTGTTGCTAAAATTGTTACACTAGCTATTGAGCATGGGTATACCATATTCTTAACGGCTGACCATGGAAATGCAGATTATTTGATTAATGAAGATGGTTCTCCTAATACTGCACATACTTTAAATCCAGTTCCATTATTTATTATTGATAAGGAATGGAAAGGAAAGATTGCATCTGGAAAACTAGCCGATATAGCACCCACCATCTTATCTTTTATGGGAGTTCCTATACCAACACAAATGACTGGAAATATTTTAACCAATTAAAAAGCATACCATGTTAAAAAAATTGCTCTTAGTACTATTTGTTATTCTGCTGGTTTTACAGGCGTTTAGACCTGAAAAAAATAATTCAGCCAATAAAGAAAATGATATAAGTTCTTTATATCCTGTACCAGATAATGTAGAACAAATTTTAGTGAAAGCTTGTAACGATTGTCATAGTAATAGCACTGTTTATCCTTGGTATGCCGAAGTTCAGCCAATTGCTTGGTGGCTTGATGATCATGTAAAAGATGGTAAAAAGCACCTCAACTTTAATGAATTCGCTTCATATAGACTAGCAAAGCAATTTCATAAATTAGAAGAAGTATTTGACGAAGTAAAAGGTGGTGAAATGCCTTTAGGATCTTATACCGTTGTTCATAGAGATGCCAAACTAACTGATGCGGAAAGAAATATATTAATGGATTGGTCTGTAGCAGTAAGAGACACCATGAAAGCACGTTTTCCGGCTGATAGTTTAATCATGAAGAAGAAAAAATAATACAGCAGGTTGTTATTTTAAAGGTTGATGAATACATGTGTAGAAAGAAAATGATTTCAAGCATCTTAATGCTGATAAGTGTTCTCGGTATTAATGCACAACAACAGAGAGATACCGTTAAATCGAGTTCAACATTATTGGATGATGTTGTTGTGTATTCAAGTCGTTTCGCAGAAAAGTTTAAGCGGGTTGCACAAACCATTGATGTGTTAAAAACCCGAGAGCAACTAAATTTTCAACCCAATACAGCCGATGCACTAATTAATTCAGGTAAATTATTCGTACAAAAAAGTCAGCAAGGGGGTGGAAGCCCCGTCATAAGAGGATTTGAGGCAAGTAGGATTTTAATGGTAGTAGATGGAGTTAGAATGAATAATGCCATTTATCGTGCTGGTCATTTACAGAATATCATTACCATCGATAATATGGTTTTAGACCGCATGGAGATATTGTATGGCCCTTCTTCAACGTTGTTTGGCAGTGATGCTTTAGGGGGAGTAATCAGTTTAAGTACCAAAGACCCTATTTTATCTACCACATACAAAACCCAATATACTGGGGCAGCCACTTTACGTTATTCCAGTGCAATGCAAGAAAATAGGGGTAATGTGCAGCTGAATATTGGTGGGCCAAAATGGGCTTCATTTACATCAATTAGTTATGGAAATTTTGGCGATTTAGTTCAAGGGAATAATAGAAGAATGGCTTATCCAAGCTTTGGCAAAAAAAATATTTATGTTGAAAGAGTAGGGAATGTAGACATGATTTTAACCAATCCCAACCCAAACAAACAAATTGGTTCTGGTTATAAACAAGTTGATATAACTCAAAAATTGCTGTACCAGGCTAGTGAAAAAGTGCAACATATATTGAATCTCCAGTTTTCTAATACCAATGATATTCCTCGTTATGATCGATTGTCAGAAATCAATGGAGGCGTTCCTGTTTTTGCAGAATGGTATTATGGGCCACAATTGAGAAATATGATGGCATATCATTTAAGTGCAAAAGAGCAGTCAGGTTTTTTTAAAGATATTAAGATTACAGCTAGTTTTCAGGATGTTGAAGAAAGTAGAATAACTCGTCGATTTCAAAATAATAATAAAGATTTTAGATGGGAGAGGATTCAAGTTTTTGGGTTGAATGTAGATGCCAAGCATTATTATGGAAAGCATGAATTACATGTGGGTGCAGAGTCGTACAGTAACTTTGTAAAATCAACTGCTGAAAGGGTAAACATTGTTTCTGGTTTTAAAAGTAGCATTACTACCAGGTATTCGGATGGCCCCACTTCCATGTCTACGCATGCAATATTTGCTCAACATACTTTTAAAATTTCTGAAAGATTAACCATCAATGATGGGCTTCGATTGAATTTGGTACAATTGAATGCACAATTTGTAGATACTGCTTTAACGCGATTCCCATTTACAAAAGTGAAGCAGGTCAACCAATCTATTACTGGAAATATTGGGATAGTATATGCCACAAAACAAAATCTAAGAGCAGCATTGGTTTTTAGTACTGGATTTCGTTCGCCAAATGTAGATGACCTTGCTAAAGTATTTGATTCAAGAACAGGATTGGTTGTTGTTCCCAATACCAGTATAAAACCTGAGTATACGTATAATGTAGAGTTTAATATCAATAAATACAGCAAGTTATATAGTTATGGTGCTGCCGTATTTTATACTGCATTTGATAATGCATTGGTTTTAGATCGATTCTTATTTATTGGTCAAGATAGTATTTTTTACAGTGGAGTTAAAAGTGCCGTTTACGCTTTGCAAAACAAAGCCAAAGCAAGGGTCTATGGGGTTAGTCTAAATGCATCATTTCAAATAAGTCAACGCTTTTCAATGGAGGGAGTGGTTAATTTTACCAAAGGAAAATTTAGAGATGCAATCAATGGAAAAACTCCCCTAGATCATGTTCCCCCAACTTATGGAAGGGTTGCTTTAAAACGTCAAGGTATAAAATGGAATGCAGATTTGTCAGTTTTATTTAATGGTTGGAAAAGGTTGGCTGAATACAATTTAAACGGAGAAGATAACTTACAGTACGCTACATCCGATGGTATGCCTGCTTGGTATACCCTTAACTTGAGATCATCATTTCAGTTGAAAAAGCAAATTCAACTGCAGGTAGCACTTGAAAATATATTCAATCAGAACTATCGTTATTTTGCTAGCGGTATTTCTGCATCCGGTAGAAATTTTTCGCTTTCTTTAAGGGCCGCTTTTTAGGCAGAAATTAAAATTTACATCTTAGCCAACGACAAATCAAGAAAGGTGAGGGCTTTTGTTTAATTTGCAGGATGGAAATCAAGAAAGCAGCATACGTTATCTCTAATGCCGATTATAAAGCCTGCCCTGCTCCGGATAGACCTGAGTTTGCTTTTATTGGTAGAAGTAATGTGGGCAAATCTTCTTTAATCAATATGTTGTGCAAGAATAATAAGCTTGCCAAAACCTCTTCTGCTCCCGGAAAAACACAGCTAATTAATCATTTTGAAATAGAGAGTAGCAATAAATCTAACCAGGGTTTTAAGAAATGGTATCTAGTAGACTTGCCTGGTTATGGTTTTGCCAAAGTAGCCCAAAGTAGCAGGAGAAGATGGGAGCAAATGATTGAAAACTATTTGCGAAAAAGAGAAAATCTGGTGAATGTTTTTGTACTAATAGATAGCAGGCACAAACCACAAAATATCGATTTAGAATTTATTAGCCAGTTAGACAAATGGCAAATTCCTTTTAGTTTGGTATTTACTAAAACCGATAAAGAAAAGCCTGCAGTTGTTGCAAATAATATTCAAGCTTTTTTTGATACGCTTAGAAGTACCTGGCAATTTTTGCCGCAGCATTTTGTTACCAGTGCCGAAAAACACCAAGGAAGGGATGAAGTGTTGGCTTTTATTCAAATGAAGAATGAATCAGTTGCCTAAAACGGTTTCCATTGCTTTTGCTTTAAGTAAGCATTCTTCATATTCTTGTTCTGGATTACTATAAATGGTAATTCCACTCCCTACTAAGTAGCTTAAATAATGGTTTTGAGCATTATACAATAAGCTTCTAATCACAACATTGAAATCGAAGTCTTTATTTGGATTAATATACCCTACTGCACCAGAGAAGAGTCCTCTTTCAATAGGCTCAAAACGTTGAATGAGTTCCATTACTTTTTTCTTAGGGGCACCGGTCATACTACCCATTGGAAATCCGGTGTTCAACAAATCGCTCATGCCTATTCCATCCAATAATTGCCCACTGATGGTAGAAATCATTTGGTGAACTTGGGGGAAACTATATATACCAAACAATTCATCCACTTTTACTGTACCTGCTTTGCAAACCCTACTAAAGTCATTTCTGACTAAGTCTACTACCATTACATTTTCACTTCTGTCTTTACTACTTTGAAACAACTCATTTTTAAGCAGTGCGTCTTTTACCTCATCGGTAAGTTCTCTTTTCACCGTTCCTTTTATGGGTTGAGAAATTATTTGATTCCCTTGCTTTTTTAGCCAACGCTCTGGGCTTGCACAAATGAGGTGAGCATTGTTTTCTTTATAAAAACAGGCAAAAGGGGTAGGAGATAGCGCAGTTAGTTGTGCGTATAATGCAATCGGATCAATTGACACGTTTTGCGAATGAAATTCCTGGCAAAAATTAATTTCATAACAATCACCTTGTTGAATATGGGCTTGCAATTGTTGAATGGTGGCAATATACCTTTCCTTGCTCATATCAGCAGTAATGCTAATTGGATCAATTTGTTTGATTACACTTTTTGTTGCTAAAATTTCTTCAAATATGTTGTCGGGTAATAAAGAGTGCGATTCAATGATTAACCATTCCTGCTTCAGGGTTAAAATATGGTCTGGTCTAAAAAAGAACGCGTCACTAAAATTGATTGGGTTCTTTTTTTGTATCTTATTCAGATGCTTTGCATTGTATTCATAAGAAAAATGGCCGAATAGCCAATCTTGATGAGTAGTATAAAATGCATCAATTTGCTGGGCAGTGTTTGCTCCTTGTATGATTTCAATTTCACCAGCTGCAGCAATACATTCTACTGAATGGTGAGCAGAATGATATTGATGGTTATCTAAAAAAGAGCAAACACTGAACTGGTTAATCCAATGCAGTATTTGCTCTTTTATATTCGGTAAGTCCTTTACAGGATATACCTTTTTAGTTCTTTTCAAAATGGTATGAACTTTTAAAAATCGTCGTCCTCATCATCATCAAAGCCACCGCTTTTGTCATTAAAAAGGTCAAACTCTTTAAAGTCTTCATCTACTTTAAAGTCTTCCTCTTCTTCTTCTTTTTTCTTGCCTCCAGTCGCTTTTTTACCCTTGCTCTTTGGTAAGTCAAACTCATCAAAATCAGGATCCCAACTGTCGTCTTCTTCAGTTGCTTCCCAATCGTCTTCGGTTTCATCCGCTTCATCATCTATTTCGTCATCGTCATCTGCACTTTTTTTAGCGGATGATTTCGTGCCCGATTTTTTTGAAGTAGACTTTACGATGGGTTCATCATCTTCCAAATTATCGTCGTCATCATCTTCCTTTTTCTTTGCTTTAGGAGACGGTTTACTAGCGGCTTCTTTTGCCGGTACTTTTGGGGTAGAGGATTTCTTATCCTTATCAGACTTCGCTGCCATATTTCTAATAAGATTTAGAGCGTAAATTTTGTACGCAAAATTATATTAACCAAATAAATTTTTCAATATCAAATCAAATGCCAAAACTACAAGCTCACTATTTGCTCTCTGCCTGGTCCATTAGAAACATACTTAACAGGTGCACCAACATAATTGTTGATGAAATCAATATAAGTATTCATTTCTGCAGGTAAAGCAGCTGCTGTTTTAATGGTAGAAGTATCTGTATTCCAACCTTTAAACGATTGTAGCACAGGGCTAATCTTAGCTCTGGAAATTTGATAAGGCACTTCTTCGGTAATTGTTCCATTTACATCATAAGCAGTACATACTTCCAATTCTTTAAAACTGTCTAGTACATCAGCTTTGGTCATGATGATTTTGGTAACACCATTAATCATACAGGTGTATTTTAATGCTACTAGGTCAATCCAACCACAACGTCTTGGTCTGCCAGTAGTAGCACCAAATTCGCTACCAATTCTTCTCAATTCTTCGCCAGTAGCATCTTCTAGTTCAGTAGGGAATGGACCACCACCAACTCTGGTGCAATAGGCTTTTGAAACCCCCATCACATCATTTATTTTCTTAGGAGAAACGCCAAGACCTGTACATACTCCTGCAGAAATGGTATTGGATGAAGTAACAAATGGGAAAGTGCCAAAATCAATATCTAGCATACTTCCTTGAGCACCTTCAGCTAGTACTTTTTTGCCCTTTGTAATTTCATTGTTAATGTAGTACTCGCAATTGATAACATTCAGCGTTTTCAAAAACTCTAATGCTTCAAAAAATTCTTCTTCCCAAGCAGAAATGTCTTCAATAAAATGAAAATTATCTAGTAATTTCTGGTGCTTTAAACGTAGTTTGATGTATTGACTGGTAAAATTTTTGTCTAATAAATCACCTACTCTTAATGCATTTCTACCGGTCTTGTCCATGTAGGCAGGTCCAATCCCTTTCAAGGTAGAACCAATTTTGCTTTCTCCTTTAGACAATTCAGATGCTTTGTCTAATGCTCTATGCGTTGGAATAATAATATTGGTACGCTCCGAAATAAATAAATTCTTTCTTACATCAATTCCGTGTGCTGCAACCGCATCACATTCTCTTTTTAATGTAACCGGATCTAATACAACTCCACCACCAATAATATTTACTTTATCCTGATGAAATATACCTGAAGGAATTTGGTGTAATACCATTTTCTTTCCTTCCACATATAGTGTATGCCCTGCATTTGGGCCACCTTGAAAGCGGGCTACGATGTCATAATTGGGTGCAAAATAATCTACTATTTTACCCTTTCCTTCATCGCCCCATTGTAAGCCTAATATTACGTCAACCATAGTTTATTGTCTAAGCCGCAAAAATAAGGGATAAGCGTAACAGTTTGGGGTTAAATATTTAACCTTCTTTCTCTGTATCAAATCGATCAACCGTTTGAATTCCATTTAGCGATTTTAATCGATTCACCAGCTCTTCCAATTCTTCTTTATCATGCACAAATACTTTAATAGTGCCTTCGAATAATCCTTCCCTAGAATCAATACTTAGTCCTGAGATATTGATACGCAAATCTCCGCTGATTACATTGGTTATTTTATTAATAACACCTACGTCGTCTAGTCCTACAATCTTTAATCCTGTAAGGAATGAAATTTCTTTATTCTTAGCCCATTTAGTCTTTACAACCCTATGGCCATAATTGGCCAATAATTGAGTGGCATTAGGGCAACTCGTTCTATGAATGATTAATCCTTTTCCAGTACTCACAAAACCAAATACATCATCCCCTGGAATGGGGTTGCAGCATTTAGCCAACGTGTACATGATTTTATCACTGCTTTCTCCAAATATGATTAATTCAGAATCTTTTTTAGGGATTGATTTGTTGGGGTCCGAAAAAACTTCGGTAATAACAGGTTTGGGCTTAGGAATTTCAATTTTGTCTCCTAAAACCTGGAAATCTTTTAGCTCTCTTAAATCAATCGCTTTAGTGGCAATTTTATAATTTAAATCTAGAGAAGAATTCACTTTATAAAACTGCATTAATTCCTCAATATTATATTGACTATATGCAGCCCCTATAGATTCTAATCTTCTTTGCAAAACATATTTACCATCTTCAGCAATTTTTCTTTTCTCTTCACGTAAACTGTCTTTGATTTTGTTTTTGGCTTTGGCGGTAACCACCATATTCAGCCAATCTTCTGAAGGCTTTTGCTTATTGCTGGTGATGATTTCTATTTGATCACCACTTCTCAGTTTATGGCCAATAGGAACCAATTTGTGATGCACTTTTGCACCAATACATTTGGTCCCAATTGCAGAGTGAATAGCAAAAGCAAAATCAAGTGCAGTGCTACCGGTAGGCAACATTTTCACTTCCCCCTTGGGGGTATATACATAAATTTCTTCTGCTAAAAACGAAGTTTTGAAGTCTTGTAAAAAGTCTACTCCATCCGTATCAGGGGCGCCTAAAACTTCTCTAATTTGACCAAACCATTTGTCAAAACGATCTTCATCATTGCCGTCCTTTCCTTCTTTGTACTTGAAGTGTGCTGCCAAACCTTTTTCCGCAATTTCATTCATCCGCTTGGTCCTGATTTGAACTTCAACCCATTTACCTTGAGGCCCCATTACCGTTGTATGCAAAGCCTCGTAGCCATTGCTCTTAGGATTACTTAACCAATCTCTTAATCTTTCTGGGGAGGGATTGTACTCGTCGGTTATCATAGAGTACACTTTCCAGCATTGCTCTTTCTCTTTTTCTGGGGGTGCATTTAAGATAACCCGGATGGCAAAAAGGTCATACACTTCTTCAAAAGCCACTGATTTTTTCTTGATTTTATTCCAGATAGAGTGAATGCTTTTGGGTCTACCATATATTTCAAAATCAAATTCGGCAGCTACTAATTTTTCCTTAATTGGGCGAATAAATTCATTGATATATCGAGTTCTTTCGCGTTTGGTTTCCGATAATTTTTTAGCAATGTCTTTATAAGCTTCTGGCTCCATGTATTTCATGGAAAGATCTTCCAGCTCGGTTTTAATGCTGTACAATCCCATCCTATGAGCAAGTGGTGCATATACCCAAACTGTTTCCGAAGCAATTTTTAATTGCTTCTCTCTTTTCATATGGTCTAAGGTTCGCATATTGTGCAAACGATCGGCCAACTTGATTAAAATAACCCTCGGGTCATCTGTGAGGGTTAATAATATTTTTTTAAAATTCTCTGCTTGCTGACTGGTATTGGTATCTATGACCCCTGAAATTTTGGTCAATCCGTCTACAATTTTGGCAATCTCTGTTCCAAATTCCATTTCAACATCTTCTAAAGAGATATCCGTGTCTTCTACCGTATCGTGCATTAATGCACAGATGGTACTACGTACCCCCAACCCAATTTCTTCTACGCAAATCATAGCAACTGCTATAGGGTGTAATATATAAGGCTCCCCGCTTTTTCTGCGCATGGTTTTATGTGCATTGGCAGCCATTTCAAAAGCGGTTCTTAATAATTCTTTATCCCCTTTCTTTAATTTAGGGCGCAAGGCTTTTAATAAAGCACGATAATGGCGAATGATTTCTTTTTTCTCCTGTTCTTCGTTCAGCGTGTATTTGGCTAAACTAGGCTCTATTGACTGAATTGGGGCTGAATCCATACTATACAAATATAGGAAAAGGCGTCATTTGAATTTGTTTTATGCGGCTGCTAAAGAATGGCGTATCTTAAATAAAAAATTTTCTTGAAGTACAGCCATTTAAAATTTTGTATAACCGCAATCACGCTTTTGTTTATCAGTATTCAACAGGCAAAAGCCCAACCTGCTATACCCGATACAGTAAAAACAGGTATTTACGTTACCAGCATTCACGATATCGATTTTAAACAGAAGGAATATACCATCAACTTATGGCTTTGGATGCGATATAAAAACCGAGATTTCGAATTTGATAAATATTTAGAAGTACCTAATGCCAAATCGGTCACCAAACTCTATTCTACCATTGACTCATCAGGTGGAGATTATTTTATGCAAATGAAACTGCAATGCATCATGAAAGATAATTGGAGTATACAAAACTTTCCATTTGATCGGCAAAGGCTTTGGTTTTCTATTGAAAATTCGCAGTTTGATGCCAGTGAATTGGTATTTTCTAGAGATACACTGGGAAAAAATTTTGACCCACGTTTTACCTTAAGAGGATGGGTTATTGACAGTTTTGTAACCAGTACTTCAGTTAAAATGTATGAGTCTGCTTTTGGGGATCCCTCCATTGATACGGCACATACCGAGTACGGTTCTTACAGGGCAAGAATTAGTTTAAGCCGAGATGCAGGAGACCTATTCTGGAAAATGTTTTTGGGGATGTATATTTCCTTTTTGATTACTTATATCTGCTTTTATATTCATGCCGATAGCATCGATTCTCGTTTTGGATTGAGTGTGGGAGCGTTATTTGCTGTGATTGGAAATAAATATGTAGTGGAAGCTTCTTTGCCAGAGTCTACCACATTCACCTTAGTAGACTTATTACATGGCATAACAT
>JAGOGG010000193.1 GCA_017996795.1 Sediminibacterium sp.
CCAAAGACCAAGTAAGTGCAGGCGATGTGGGGTATATTATCACTGGTATTAAAAATGCCAAAGAAGTGAAAGTGGGAGATACCCTTACATTGGCCAATAATCCAGGCGAAATGATTCATGGTTTTGAGGAAGTAAAACCCATGGTATTCGCAGGAATTTTCCCAGTAAACACCGATGAGTTTGAAGAATTAAGAGATTGCATGGACAAACTGCAATTGAATGATGCTTCATTAACTTTTGAATTAGAAACATCACAAGCATTGGGCTTTGGTTTCCGTTGCGGATTCTTAGGTCTATTGCATATGGAAATTATTCAGGAAAGATTAGAGCGTGAGTTCAATCAAACTGTAATCACCACAGTACCCAACGTAAGCTTTAATGCCTTTACAACCAGGGGCGAAAAAATCTTAGTAAACAATCCGGTTGAAATGCCTGATCAAGTTAAAATTGATCGCATTGAAGAACCTTTTATTAAAGCACAGATCATTACATTGCCTGATTATATTGGAAATATCATGACCCTATGTTTAGGCAAGCGTGGTATTTTATTGAATCAAAGCTATTTAACGCCAACCAGGGTTGAGTTGATTTTTGAAATGCCTTTAACGGAGATCGTATTTGATTTCTATGATAAGTTAAAGAGTTCAACTAGAGGGTATGCTTCTTTTGATTATACTCCCATTGATCATCGCGAAGCGGATATTGTTAAGATGGACATCCTGTTGAACAATGAAAAAGTAGATGCATTGAGTGCATTAATTCATAGAGGAAGGGCCACCGATTTTGGCAGAAAACTCTGCGAAAAATTGAAAGAATTATTGCCTCGTCAACAATTCCAAATTGCCATTCAAGCTGCCATTGGAGCTAAAGTAGTAGCAAGAGAAAATATTAGTGCTATCCGTAAAGATGTAACTGCAAAATGTTATGGGGGTGATATCAGCCGTAAAAGAAAGCTATTAGAAAAGCAGAAAGAAGGAAAGAAACGTATGCGCCAAATTGGTAACGTAGAAATTCCTCAGGAAGCTTTCTTGGCAGTTTTAAAGCTCGATTAGGAAAACTGAAAATGTCGTTCTTCTTGTCTCTGTGTTAATCGGGCTCTACGGCCTCGTATTCTGGAATGTATACCCAGCGTCCATATTCCCATTTAAAGCCTTCTACCGTACCGTATGGCACTAGGGTATGTTTTTTATTGGGCTCATTAGACTCACTGATCAACTTTACAAATACAATCCGATCTAATTTGGTGTCGTAGTTTAATTTGGCGTTGGCTTGCTTTTTAAACTCCAAGCAAAATCTGCTTACGGGTTGTTTTGGTTTATTGATATCGTTGGGGTAATTGAAAAATTTTCCGCCAAATAAGGGCTTCCCTTCTAAATCAAAGTGCAATACCTCTATCCATTTTTTGGTGCTCCTTGCATCATTTTCATCATAGCCCAATAAGGTATAGTATTTCTTATTGTTGTATTCTTTTTGAATAATATTATAATAGACTGCGCCTATCCAGTTTTGATTGGTTCTTATAGAATCATATGGGTTCTCTGTAAAATCTGCACCGTCGTACAAAGGAATTAATTTTAAACTACCATCCTTGGTATTCATTTGTATGGCTCCTTTGTAGCGATAATAGCTAAAGTCTTTCATCAATTGCCAGGTAATAATTCTAAAACTACTGTCGGGGGCATACAATCTAGAAATGGTTTTTAAAGAATCAAAACCATAGTGAAAAGAGAAGGGGGTTCTTAATGCTTGTACCAATTGTCTAGTAAAAAAACTATCCGCTCTTAATCGGTCTTCTGTGTCGTCTCCATTTAAAATTGTAAATGCAGATGCTGCCAATATTTTTTCTGCTTCGGCTAATAGGCTTTTATTGGCTGGAGTTTGGGCATTTAGAATAATGGATTTGAACAAGCTCAAAGTCATTATTGCAACTAAAAATATTTTGCGCGGAAACATACAGCAAATTACAAGTAATTAAATCTACACGAACTGCTTCGTATAATTTTATCATTTTTTTGCATGTATGCAAGCTTCTGCAAAAGCCATTAAATGGTTAAAGCGTAAATCAATCATTGGGTCTGGATAGGGGGTGTCTGGATGGGTAGTAGCTAAGAACACCGTATACATACCTGCATTTCTACCAAATTTCATATCACTCATTCTATTACCCACCATGATGGATTTGCTTAAATCAATTTCTGGGAAATCTGATTTTGCCTGAAAAGCCATACCAGGCTGGGGTTTACGATTGGGAGAATCGTCTGCCAAATCTGGACAGTAATAAATTTGATCAATCTTTCCGCCTTCTTGTTCAATGGCTTGCAACATGGGGTTGTGTATATTGTTCAAATCTTCGGCAGTCATTAGTCCCTTGCCAATTCCTTTTTGATTGGTAACAATCACAATCCGGCTAAAAGTTTCATTTAATGATGCGATTGCTTCGGGCACTCCTTCATAAAAACGAAACTCCGTCCAATTGCGGATATAATCTTCTTTTTTTTCGTAATTCAACACCCCATCTCGGTCTAAGAAAAGTGTCCAGCTGGTATCAATCGGTGCTAATGAAAACATACTAAGGAAATAAATTGGCTTCTACCAGTTCACAAATAATATGACCTAACATAATATGGCTTTCTTGAATACGGGGTGTATTGGTAGAAGGAATATTGAGCAAGTATTGAGACAAGGCACTTAATTTTCCGCCATCGTTACCAGTAAACCCAATGGTAGTAATATTCTTGGCTTTTGCTGTTTCAAATGCTTTTACAATATTGGGTGAATTACCCGAAGTACTCAATCCAATTAAAATATCACCCGTTTGCATAGTGCCTTCAACCAATCTACTGTACACTTCATCGTAGCCATAATCATTGGCTACAGCAGTTAAGTAAGAACTATTGCAATGCAATGCATCCGAAGGCAATGCTTGTCTGTTTTTGTAGAATCTACCTGAGAACTCCGCGGCCAAATGTTGTGCATCAGCTGCGCTCCCCCCATTGCCACAAAACTGCACTTTATGCCCATTTTTAAAAGCAATCGTAACGGCATCCACAATTAACCCTAACTGTTCCATAATGGAAGGGTTATTGAGTAAATCTTGTTTTACCTGAATGGACTCTTCGATAATTGACCGGATTTGATTCATCATAATCGGTTATTTATTTTGAAAGATCAATGATGGCATTGGCCAATTGATCCCATTGATATTTCTTCTTTTCTCTACGAAGGTGGGGTAAAAAATAATCCTCACCTAACAAATATAATTGTTCAATTTGGGCTGCAATGCTTTCTGGTGTGGGGTTGGCCACCAATCCACTTTGGTCTGCTTCAATCATATCGGGTAATGCACCTACATTCGTCACCAACATGGGCTTTTCAAAATGATAGGCCAATGGGGTTACACCACTTTGTGTAGCATTTCTATAAGGTTGAATCACAAAATCACAAGCATTTAAATAGTATTGTACTTCATCTTGTGGTATAAACTCGGTAAAAGCATAAATCAAATTTTGAATTCCGAGTGATTCAATTAGTGATTGATAGTTTTCTTTTCCTTCATAATATTCACCCGCAATCAATAATTTAATAGGAGCTTTCTGAGATGCTATATTTTTTGTTGCTACTATTTTCAGGGCTTCTAATAAAAGATCTAATCCTTTATACTTTCTAATAAATCCAAAAAATAAAATGATATGCTCATTAGCGGGTAGGCCCAAATGCTTTCTAGCAGCTTCTTTTGGCATGATGTTCCCAAAACTATCATACAAAGGATGCGAACAGGTAATGGCTTTTTTTTGTGTGAAGCTTCTTAAGTCTTGGTGCACTTTTTTACTCATGGTGATAAACCCGTCCACTGCACCAATAAAATATTTAGTGAACCAATAATCTCCGAATCTTTTTTCGTGTGGAATAATATTGTCTGCAATGCAAATCACTTTTGATACTCCATTCCATCGAATGATTCGTAAAATGGTTCCCAAACAGGGTCCCATAAAAGGCAACCAAAAACGAACCAATATTATTGGGGCTTTTAATTGAGCAATTTTGAAGCCCATCCAAATCCAGTTAAATGGATTAATAGAATTGATGCTGACGTGAAT
>JAGOGG010000194.1 GCA_017996795.1 Sediminibacterium sp.
ATAGCCCACAAAAAGCTAAATTGTATAAAGAACGTTATGGGGTTGATGGCATAATGATTGGCCGTGCAGCCATTGGATATCCTTGGATTTTTAGAGAAATCAAACATTATTTAGCAACAGGAGAAATTTTACCAGCGCCCACCTTAGCAGAAAGAGTAGCAATTTGTAAAAAGCATTTACGCAAATCGGTGGAATGGAAAGGGCCGAAAGTAGGTATTTTCGAAATGCGCAGGCACTATACCAATTATTTAAAAGGCCTGCCTGGTATTAAAGACTACAGAGCTAGATTGGTTACTTTAATGGAACCAGCAGAAATAGAATCGGTATTGGATGAATTGACCGCCAACTATGAAGGATACGAGTTTGAAAGAATGCCTATTGAGCTAATTGACTATCACCAAAAATGTCCCATTAATTAATAGGAATATCCTTAGGAGATACCCATTGCGAGTAATAGCTATCTAGCACTCCATTTTCATTTATTAAGTATTTGGAAAAATTCCAATCTGGCTGTTTATTGCACCAACCGTTTTTAAAAGGATCAGTTAACCATTGGTAAACCGATTGTTGATTGGCCCCTTTAATTACTTGCCCTTTTTTCATCAATTGAAAACTAACGCCATAATTCACTTTGCAAAATGCAGCAATATCTGCATCTGATTTTTTTTCTTGGTCTTTAAAATCATTTGCAGGAAACCCAATCACCACAAGGTCTTTCCCGAATTGCTGGTGTAATTTTTCTAACTCTTCATACTGGCCAGTATAACCACAATCACTCGCTGTATTCACTAATAAAACTTTCTTCCCTTTTAATTCACTAAAATGCAAAGTGTCGCCATTATTTTTTATGGCTTGCAAATCATAGAAAGATTGGTTGGGTTTTGATTGATTTTTATTGGCTAAAATATTTTTAGATTGTCCCGTAAGCTTTCCCACAAACATGATAATGGGATAAGCGGCTTTCAGTATAGATTGTTTCCAAGTCATTTGCGGTTTTTTTATAAGCAGTCCTGTTACAACAATCGCTGCAACTAGAAAAAGAATGATTCGTTTCATATACGTTTATTCAATTAAAAAAGTTTAGACCAAGCCAACAATTTAACCTACCAACCATTTTAATAATTTTAGTTTGCCTGTAAAAGGAGGATACTTTAAAGCGGGATCAAACCAAGTAGGCGTTTTCATCACTGCTTTTTTATGACTAAAGGTTTCAAAACTAAATTTACCATGATATGCACCCGTTCCACTAAAACCTCGTCCACCAAAAGGCAGATTTGGATTGGTTAAATGAAGCGTTGCAGTGTTCACACAAGCTCCTCCTGCAGGCACTGCCTGCAACCAAGCTTGTTCTTTAGCTGAGCTTCCCGTGAAAATATAAAATGCCAATGGATTCGGATTTTTTGCAATGATGGCTTTGGCTTCCTCCATGGTATTGAAACTAAGAATAGGTAATAGTGGACCAAAAATTTCATCCCGCATAATAGTTGAATCAACAGAAACCCCGTCTAAAATGGTTGGCTCTATATAAAGTGAAGCAGCATCATATTTACCCCCGTACACAATAGTTCCGTCAGATAAATATTGAACAATACGATTGAATTGTTTCTCATTAATAATTCTTCCATACCCTTCTTCTTTTGAAGCATCATTTCCATAAAATTGTGGAATGGCTTTTTTTAAAGCTTCAATTAATTGTACTCGCTTACTCTCATGTACTAAAATATAATCAGGCGCTACACACATTTGACCCGCGTTAGAAAACTTAGGCATGGCAATCCGTTTAGCTGCAACAGAAATATTCGCATCATCTTCTACTACACATGGGCTCTTACCGCCTAATTCTAATGTTACAGGCACTAGGTTCTCAGCAGCCATCTTGTAAATGATTTTTCCAACGCCAGTGCTACCCGTATAAAAAACATGATCAAATGCAAATTGATTCATCATTGCAGGAATAACGGTAGCCCCATCACCAGGTACGTATAATACTTGCTCAGGAGGAAATACAGCATGAATAATTTTTTCCATTACTGCCGCAGTGGCGGGAGCAAACTCGCTGGGTTTCAACACCACTGTGTTTCCAGCGGCAATTGCGCCCATTAATGGAGTAAATAATAACTGAAAAGGATAATTCCATGGACCAATAATCAATACCACACCCAAGGGTTCTCGCATCACTTTAGAGCTAGAAGGAAGATTCAATAAATTAGTCGGCACTGCCTCAGGTTCCATCCAAGATTTTAAATTGGCCAACGTATCTTTTAACTCAGCCATAAAAAACCCATTCTCTGTTACCCAACATTCTTCCTTGCTTTTATGTAAATCGGCGTAGAGTGCAGCATAAATTTCTTCCTCATGATTTTCTACTGCATGCTTCAAATTCAAAAGTTGTTGCTTTCTAAAAGCATAGGGCCTAGTAGCGCCTGATTCAACAAAATGGCGCTGCTGCTGAAGTTGTGCTATAAGGGCTTGCATTCATCAATAATTTAGATGAACAAGTTAGTTAAATCTGTATATTCATACTTCACAATTGCTCCATATGAAAAAGAAAGAAAAAGGGGTTGTAAACACAGAAAACCAAACAGCCCAAACCAATTCCCGCAGGTCGTTCCTGCGCAACGCAGGCCTTGCTGCTGCAGGGTTTTACATTGTTCCCCGTCATGTGTTAGGACGAGGGTTTGTTGCCCCTAGTGATAAACTCCAAATTGCCGGCATAGGTGCAGGAGGGAAAGGGGAAAGTGATTTGTGGAGTTTCTACAACAGTGGCAAAGCAGATATTGCTTTTTTATGTGATGTAGACGACAGACAATCTAAAAAAAGCAGAGAGCGTTATCCAAAAGCCAAGTATTATAAAGACTACCGTGAAATGCTCGATAAAGAGCATAAATATTTTGATGCAGTTTCAGTTTCAACGCCAGACCATATGCATGCCATTCAAGGCTTGGCAGCTATGCAGTTGAAAAAACATGTGTACATACAGAAACCATTGTCACACAATATTTCTGAAGCAAGAGAATTAACAGAAGCGGCACACAAATACAAAGTGGTTACACAAATGGGCAACCAAGGTGCCAGTGGTGATGGAGTAAGAAAATTAATTGATTGGTACAATGCAGGATTAATTGGAGATGTTCATACTATTTACTGTTATACAGACAGACCGGTATGGCCACAGGGAGTGGGTTGGCCTACTACCAAAGGGACTGTTCCAGAAGGTTTAGATTGGAATCTATGGCAGGGTGTTGCGCCAAATAAAGATTATGTTGACGGTTTATTGCCATTTAACTGGAGAGGTTGGTGGGATTACGGTACCGGTGCATTAGGGGATATGGCTTGTCATATCATGGCCCCTGCTTTTGCAGTATTAGGATTGGGATACCCTGTTTCTGCGGAGTGTAGTGTTGCCACCCGATATTTACAACCATGGACACGTGCTTATTATCCTGAAAGCTGTCCTACTGCATCACATATTATCTTAACCTTTAAAGGACAGAATGGAAAGCCTGATGTAAAACTACATTGGATGGATGGAGGAATTCAGCCTGCACGTCCTGAAGAATTAGGACCAAATGAAATGATGGGAGACGGTGGTAATGGAGCTATTTTTGAAGGAACAAAAGGTAAGATGATTTGTGGCACTTATGGTGCTTTACCTAATTTATTGCCAACATCTAAGAGCAAGGAAAATGATGGTGTACCTCAAACAATTAAGCGTGTTCCAAAAGGTGACGCAGGTCACTATGCTGCATGGGTAGAAGCTGCTATTGCAGGATATGGTTCAGCGCAAGCAAAAGAATTGAGTTCTAATTTTGATATTGCAGGACCATTAACAGAGAGTGTGTTAATGGGTAACTTAGCCATCCGCAGTTTTGATATTCAGAAGAAATCAGAATCAGGTAGAGTGTCTTATCCTGGTAGAAATATCAAACTACTTTGGGATGGACCTAATATGAAGATCACCAACTTTGATGAAGCCAATCAGTTTGTGAAAAAGGAATACAGAACATTCTAAATGTAAATACCTGTTTCAAACAAACCCGCATAGAAGAATTTTTTATGCGGGTTTTTATTTTAAAAAAGCA
>JAGOGG010000195.1 GCA_017996795.1 Sediminibacterium sp.
AACGAAAAAAAAAGAAAGCCATCTCATCAGGTGGTGGAGATTGGACAAGCAAGGTTTTTGAGAAAAAAATACTACCCGATAGGGTGGAGATTTTTTTTTTCAAAACCCGTAGGGCTTGACCTTGATGGGCCAATTGTAACCACCTACTTTTGCTTCCTTTTTTATTCTTTTTTGGCAAAATATCTTTACATACTATATCTTATTTAAATTGATAGTTCTTCATTGCAATTCCAAAGGGGTAAACACTACCAGAAAAAAAATAAACTATACTGCTTCAGTGCGTTGGGTGGTGCGTGGCAAGTGTAGTAACTGAACGGAATGGAACGATTGCTTGGGTATGGAATGAAGCAATACTGTATGCTTTTGCAGGGTTGCAAACTTTGCAATCTTTACATTTCTGCAAAGTTTATTGGGGTGGGGAAAGCATACGGATTGCGTAATGGAATAGTGCGGTGGGTATCGTGGAATGGAGAGAAGGCACTACTCTTGCTGGCATATTAGGCTGTAGTGGGTGCTATGTAGAGAAACGGAATAGTACCTACTAAAAGCCGACACTAAACATCATAGTTTATTTTTTTTCTGACCGCTGAAAGGGTGGTGGGGAATTGTGGTTCTTAGGGTGGGTGCGGTTGGTTAAAACACGGCTACGATACCAAAAAATATTTGCGTTGGGTTTTGCGTTGGGGAATATTTTTTTGGTAGCGTCTATGGTGCTGGCTATTTTACATAATGTTATTATAGGACAGACTGTGCGTTTGGGTGCTTGCACAAGCAGGGGAAAAGGCTGTACTATAATGCCACATTATGTAACTTAGCTTCCGACATTTTTAATACTGGCATAAGCGGAACGGTGGTGGTGGTTGGAGTGTAGCGGCTTTTTGTTTGGGCTGTGGAGGGTTGGCAACAGCTCTTTGCTTTTTTAGTTTATACCGCTAAAAAATATGTGCTTTAAACAAAAAAGCAATGTGCTGTTTAGCGTTGGGAACAGCCCACACAAAAAGTATGACAGTTTAAAAATGGCGGCGGTACCATAGTATGCACTGAAGCGTTGGTATTGTGTGGTGGGAGTGCATAAGCCGTGTTTTGTGCGGTGGATGGGTGGGACTTTATGATTAAAAGGAAGTTGTCGGAAGTAATTTCAATGGGGATTGTATAAAGGATAAATAAACTTTTTAATCATGAAAAATATTATTCTTATTTCCATTTTATTGCTTACTTCATGTACAAATAACAGAAACAAGCAAGCTGAGGTTCATAAACCTAAAACCACCGTTGTATTATTATACGACATCAGCACAAGCAATGATGAGTTTGCATTATTAAATGAAAATCATCTTGCATCTATTTTTTACTCCATTGCAAATAAAGGTGGGGGGAAATTTTATTCCTACCTTATTAAATCAGATTCTCGAAAACAGGAAGTATTTGAATTTGATATTCCTGCCTTGGATACATTGGATTTAAAAGGTAATCAATACCAAATTAAAAAAAGAGCTAAAAAGAATGACGAGGCAAAAGCCAAGTTACAGGTTAGTTTGAGTGAATTTATTTCACAAGCTAAGGCAAAGTTACTTCTACCCAAAACTGAACCTTTTACCGATTTGGTCAATGCACTTGACTTAGCAAAGACTACCATACAGCAGCCACACATTGCTTCAACAAACACCAACTTACTAATAATTAGTGATGGTATAAATGATTTACCTCCAGTTGATGGGATAGATAAAATGGAAGCTGTGGATTTTAAATCTACTAATGTGGTATTGGTTCGACCTACGAACAAAGCATTTGTAACTGGTCAGCCCACCGTAACTAACTCAATTAATGATGGTATTATAAATCTTAAATAATTTTACAATGGCAGCAGCATTACAAATTCCAAAAGTAACCAGACCTCTTGAAGTGTCTGAAAACAAAGCCTTTTCTTTTGTTACCAAAGAAAGTAAGTTTAATACTCTTACCCAAAAGAGAACAAACTACATTGAGAAAGTTGGTGGTATGAAACCAATTTGGATTATAATGTCACTCATCGTAGTATTTGCAATGATTGGTTTGGGTATTTATGAAGGTTTTACAGCAAAATCAGCTATTGCTGGTTTAATCGACCCTTCAGGCGATGGCATTGTACCTGATTGGGTTTTAACTACTATAGGATCTTCTTTAGCCATAATTGGAATGATGATAGGCCATAGCGTATTTGAAACTATGGAGGAAGATGAAATCACAGGTCGTAGAGAATTTGGTACAATGTTTTGGCTTTCTGTTGCTGGGGCAATAGTTTATATAGGTAGTCAGTATTTTATTGTTAAGTCAGCTGGGAATGGTGATGAAGATTTTAAGTACTTACCTTATTTAGTTATTGGTATTGCACTTTTAGAATTAATTGTTGGTGGCCTGCTTTTAGCAAAAGCTCTTACCTATTTGTTAGTTTTTTATTTAGCAATTCGCATTTGGTTCATTCATAAAGGAATGAACTCAACCTCAAGAGCTACTAACAATTCGTACAGAGATTATAGAGCATTAAGAGATGCCTACAATGCCCAAAACCCAAATAATACATTGGTGCTGGAGGGTAATGATAATATCCGCAGAGCAATAGCATATTATAGTGGTATCAATTTAAACAATGCAGCAAATAATAATCAGACTGCTACCCCAATAATACCTGTAAATAATGTTCAGCAAGCTGCACCAGTTGTTGAACCTATTCAGCCCCTAAACAATACTGGTGCAAATAATAATCAACCTGCACCACAGCCAACAAATCAGGCTAACAAGCAAAACCAAAACACAACTGAAGAAGAGGTGGAGAGATTTATTAATGATGATGACAACTTAACATTTTAAAATGGGTGTTTTCAGAGCAATCATATCATTAATATTTCCTCCTTTATCAGTATTTGATAAAGGATGTGGAGCCATACTCTTGGTATCTATTCTTACACTGTGTGGATGGTTACCAGGGGTAATAGCAGCAATAATTTTTAACAAAAAATAGATTTTATAATTTTTAAAAATAACATCAAAATGTCAGAAGTAACAACAGGAGCCGTAGGGCTAAATTTAATCGGAGCACCAATAGCAGTAGGTGTGGCTTGTGCCAATGCAGTTGCATATACAGCAAAATACTGCAATGAGAAATATAAGGATATGTTGAAGGATATTCAAGCCACTGATGAAAAATTAAAGTGGTTAAATGCACAACAATTTTCCTCACCACTGCAATTAGCAGATGAAGCTAAAAGGTTGCAGGGTATGGTAATAAATAATCCTATTTTCAATACAATGACCAGTGGGCTTAGTATTCCGCAAAAAGAAATAATAGCTACTGCCATAGCTGCAGAAAACAGCCCTTTAAAGTCATTTATTCCTTCCTACTTATCTCAAATGGAAATCGGTAAGTCATCAATGGAAGATGCGTTTAAAAACAGTGTACAAGATTTAGCAATATATAATTTCAATAAGGTAGCAGATGTAGTAGCAGATGCAGCTAAAGCGACAGGCTTCAATACCAATGCAGAGGTTATTACTAAATCAAAAAATGTATTGGACATTGTATTCACTGATGCTGAGAACAGAAAGTTTACAGCATTTATTAAGCTAAATAAGGAACTTAATCCAAGCCTTGCCCTTGACCTTGAAGGCTTTGCTTGTGATGCCAATGCTTGTACTGCAAAAATGGATGAGATTATAAAATATCTCAACGACCACGGTATTCCTTTTGAATACAAAAAACTAAAACACAATCAACCAGCAGGGGTATTAAGAAAACTTATACAAAAGAAAAATGCACCAAATGATGCAGCTGTTGCAGATTACCTTACCTCAACTAACCAAGATTTTTTAACCAGTAACAAAATAAAGTAAAATGGCGACAAACCAAATAAAAGACCCAGTTTTAACAGCGTTAAACAACCAATACAATGCAGTATTGGTAACAGGAAGTAATTTGTTTGACTTACAGGTTGAGTTAGAGAATACTAAGGACATTGTCTATCGACCTCAGTATGTAGCAGAAAAATTATTTGAACAAGGGTATAGTGTACTTAGATATAGCCGTAGTTCTGGCTTTAGTGTTTAC
>JAGOGG010000196.1 GCA_017996795.1 Sediminibacterium sp.
ACTCCATCCTTATCAAAAACAATAAAATTTTCATGACGGGCACCCAATGCTACATACAAATTGATACAAGCCATTGCAGCAGCACCTGCTCCATTAATTACAAAGCGAACTTTATCAATTCTTTTCTTTTGTAATTCTAATGCATTCAGCATTGCAGCACTACTAATAATGGCAGTTCCATGCTGATCATCGTGCATCACTGGAATATTCATTTGCTCTTTCAGTTGCTGCTCTATATAAAAACACTCAGGGGCTTTAATATCTTCCAAATTAATTCCGCCAAAAGTGGGTTCTAAAGACTTAACTATTTGTACAAATTTTTCGGGATCCTTTTCGTTGATTTCAATATCAAATACATCAATGTCTGCAAATATTTTAAACAATACCGCTTTCCCCTCCATCACTGGTTTACTTGCTTCAGGACCAATATCGCCTAAACCAAGAACCGCAGTACCATTGGTAATTACACCTACCAAATTCCCTTTTGCAGTATACTTATAAATGTTTTCTGGATTCTCCTTAATTTCTTTACAAGGCTCAGCAACCCCAGGACTATACGCCAAAGAAAGATCTCTTTGTGTTTTTGCTTCTTTAGTAGGAATAACTTCTATCTTTCCCGGTCTACCACTCGAATGATATTCCAAAGCTTGTTCTCTTCTTAATTTAGATTGCTTATTATCAGACATAAAATATTTCGTTGTAAACTATTTGGTTAAACTAATTCCTAAGTAAGCCATCATACCAGCGCCAATTTCAATGGCTGATTCATCAATGTCAAATTTAGGGGTATGTACTTGATGGATGATCCCTTTTGATTCATTGCGAACACCGAGTCTAAAGAAACACCCAGGTACTATTTGGGTATAATAGCCAAAGTCTTCCGCACCCATTCTCAATTCGGTTTCCTCAACATGCTGCTTGCCCATAAAATCGTTAGCTAACTGCCAAGCTGCTTCTGTAAACTCAGGGTCGTTATCAACAGTAGGGTAACCAATATCAATATGTAAATCAATTTCTGCACCCATGCTTTCTACCAAGCCAACCGCTTGCTTTCTGATTAATTCATGTGCTTTATAACGCCATGTTTCATCCATTGCCCTAAAAGTACCCATCAATTTTACTTCACTGGGAATCACATTGGTGGTATTTCCACCTTGTATTGAACAGATAGATAAAACAGAGGGAGAAATAGGGCTATTATTTCTAGATATGATTTGTTGTAAGCTCACAATTAATTGAGAGGCAATTAAAACTGTGTCTGCAGTTAAATGAGGCGCAGCTGCATGCCCCCCTTTACTTCTAATGGTAATATAAATTTCATCGGCACTTGCCATTACACGACCTTTTCTAAAACTCAATTTCCCCACATCTAAACCTGGATGAACATGCAATGCTACAATACCATCCGGTCTTGGATTTTCTAAAACGCCATCCTTAATCATATAACTTGCTCCACCAGGATTTCTTTCTTCACCTGGTTGGAATAAAAGTTTTATAGTGCCTTCCCAATCGGCACGCAAATCTTTTAAAATACGAGCCGCCCCTAATAATACAGTTGTATGCACATCATGACCACAAGCATGCATCACACCTTTATTTTGAGACTGATAAGGAACATCGTTTTCTTCTTGAATAGGCAACGCATCCATGTCTGCACGCAAAGCAATAATTCGAGATGAAGGATTGTTTCCTTTAAGGGTTGCCAAAATTCCTGTAGTTGCTTTTACTTCAAATTCAATGCCCATTAGGGTTAATTGTTCTTGAACAAACACGGATGTTTTAAATTCTTGGTAACTCAATTCTGGGTTGGCATGCAAATGATGTCTGATGCCAATCAGTTCTGGTGCAATAGTATGAGCGAGAGCTTTAATTTTTTCTTTTAACATGCGAATTGCTTAACTATTCTTGTTCTTCCTCTGGAGGAGTATATTCAATAGTATCTTCTACTATATAAATTCCTTTTGGAAAAAATTTACTGATTTGATTTCTATATTTCTCTGCATCTTCTTTTTTTAAGAAGTTGCCCATTCTAACTTTAAAATTGGGAGACTGAAAAAGCGTGTAGGCTTTTTGTTCAGGAAAACGATTCATTAAATCTGTTTTCATTTTATTGGCATCGTCTCTTTTGGCGGTACTGATTACTTGTAAGCGATAGCCTTTGTACAACCCTGCACTCGTCATCATGGCAGTTCGCTTATTAATTTGGTTTTGCTTTGCAACCAATACATCCAATCTTGCGTCTTTTACCATAATTACAGTATCAACCTCGCTAGCAAAAGCGCATGGACAAACCAATAGGCCAATCAAGAATAAAAACACACCTGTTTTCATTGGGTAAATATAAGGTTAATACGTTGCGTTATTGGTATTTGGTTCTCCCTTTACGATTGCTAAACTAGCACTACAGCCCAATCTGGTTGCGCCCGCTTCTACAAGTTCAGCAGCAAAAGCATAGTCTCTGATCCCGCCTGATGCTTTAATTTGAACAGCTTCAGGTAAATGCAATCTAAACAGTTTCACCGCTTCTACCGAAGCCCCTTTTTCAGCGTATCCAGTAGATGTTTTTAAATAATCAATACCAGCAACGCCATATAATTCGCAGCATTTAATGATTTCATCATTGGTTAAAATGCCACTTTCAATAATGATTTTAATGGTTTTATTCTTAGACTTCACCACAGGCATGATATGATTTAACTCATTGGCCAAATACACCCAATCTTGGTTTTTTATTGCACTAATATTGGCCACTACATCCAATTCATCCACCCCATCTACCATGGCTAAAACAATTTCAGCCAACTTGGCTTCCACAGCAGAATAACCAAAAGGAAACCCAATTACAGTTGCCACTTTAACATTTGTACCAACTAAAAACTCCTTGGCTTTTTTTACGAAGTTGGGGGGAACACAAACCGCTGCAAACTTGTATTCAGCTGCTTCTTTACAAATTTGAGCCACTTCAGACACTAGGGTGGTTGGCTTTAAAATAGTATGATCAATATAAGAAGCTAAATGCATAAACTCAATTTATGCAAAGATAGCAAATACCGTAACTACGGTATTGTTACGGCTGTTAAAAAGCGCTTCATTCGCATAAAATAAATGATCATGAATAAGTACTTATTAACCCTCTGCTTTATTACCACTTTATTTTCAGCATCTGCACAAAAAGGCATGAAACCTAGATTAGGAGTTTACATTGGAATTGCCAGTCCTAAGGCAACTGAAGTATTTGGACAGTTTTATAAATCAAAAGGGATTCAACCAAGGTTAACTTTAGAATACAATTTTTTAAACCTTGGATATACGGATAAAATGTTTGTAAAAGTGGCTGCAATTGCAGGATTAGAGCCGCAGAATTTCAGAAACCAAACCACTTTTCTAACGAATGTAACCATGACCCAAAAACCCATTGGAGCAAGGATCTATCCATTTGCTTTTAGAAATGGGTTTAATCCAGACGACCAAAAGGAAGTATTCAAGAATGCAGGATTTACCAATCTATTCATCATTGGAGGAACTTGGGCAATTAGCGGCTTATATGTGGAAGGTGGTATTTCTCCGGGTGTAAAATTGAAAGAAGAAGGGTATGCAGATGTAACACGTTCGCCTCAATTTTTTGGATGGGGGGTATCACTTGTAGACTTTGACGACGAAGACAATAAAGTAAAATTCAAGTTTAATTTGGGCACGAGAAGTTATACTTGGACCAATGCAAGCAATACAAAGTCACAAATAAAATCTTTCTGCATGGATTTTGGTGTAGCATTCCGACTATAAATTGATTCTTCCCATACAATCAATATGTTTATATGATTATAAAAAACCCGATGAAATTTCATCGGGTTTTTATTTGCAATTTGGTCAAATAAATATCCAATCAACACTAATTTTTTATGCGTCCTTTCCGTGACAAGATTTAAATTTCTTACCGCTTCCGCCAGGACATGGATCGTTTCTTCCAATTTTAGGTCCTACTTTAACAGGCTCTTGTTTTACTGGTGTTGGATCATAATAATCATTTTCGTTTGTGCCATA
>JAGOGG010000197.1 GCA_017996795.1 Sediminibacterium sp.
ATAGTATTCAAACTGCAATTAAAAACGGAGCTGATTTTAATGCGTTGGTTACAAAGTATTCTGATGATGGAGGAAGCAAAGAGAAAGGAGGCGTGTATGATTATTTTCCACAAGGTCAAATGGTTATTCCTTTTAATGATTTTGCATTTGATAATCCAGTTGGCGCTAAAGGTGTTGTAAAAACAGATTTTGGGTACCATTACATAGAAATTTTAGGTCAAAAAAATCGTGCACCTGCATATAAGATTGCTTACTTAGCAAAGCCCATCATTAGTAGCAATGAAACAATGAACGAAGCAAATACTGCAGCAGCAAGCTTTGCTTCAAGCGCAAAAGGCTCAAAAGAGTTTAATGATAATGCTGCTAAGTTGGCTAAACCAATTTTGTCTGCAACAGAAATTAAGCAAAACGACTTTACTGTTGGTACCATGGCAAATACTCGTTCTTTGGTAAGATGGATTTATGAAAATAAAGAAGGTGCAGTATCTGATCCTACTGAAGTTGGTGATCAAATAATTGTTGCAATGGTAACCAATGTTAACAAAGCTGGTTTAATGGGTGCTAACGAAGCAAGACCGTTGGTAGAGGGTTTAATCAGAAATGATAAAAAAGCCAAAATCATCATTGAGACTAAAATGAAAGGAAGTAGCTTAGAAGAAATTGCTAAATCTTCTGGTTCATCTATACTTAGAGCGGACAGCTTAAGTTTTGGATCTGGATTTATTAATGGTGTAGGCAATGAGCCTAAAATTGTTGGTGCTGCTTTTAATAAAGCAGTTCAGGGAAAAGTTGCTGATTTAATTGCTGGTAGTTCTGGAGTTTTTGCTGTTAAAGGTGAAACCGTTGCCGCTAAACCATCAGACGCCTTACCAGAAACCGTAAAACAAGCCTTAATACAAAATAGAAAAATGGCTATCTATAGAAGTATTGAAGCTTTAAGGAAAGCTGCTACAGTGAAAGATTATCGATTCAGCTTTTATTAGTAGATCGTATTTAATGAATTTTGCCCACTTTTATTAAAGTGGGCTTTTTTTTGCGGCAATCGTAAAATTTAATATAAGCAAATGGCTAATTTTATATTCTATTATGGAACCTATTGTAAATAAAGTTGCAGAGAGCGGAATCATAAGCCTTGATTTAGAAACCTTTTTTTCAAAAGACCCAATACTGGTTTTTGATTTAAAAGACTATTTGTTTATGGGTTTAATTTTAAAAGAAAAAGATTTTAGAGCTGCTTTACTAACTACAGATTGGGATAAATACAGAGATAGTTATGTTGCTGTTACTTGTAGTGCGGATGCTATCATTCCCATGTGGGCCAATATGTTGGTTGCTGTTTATTTAACCCCAATTTCAAAAGGAGTATTTTTTGGCACAGAGGCATACGTAAAAGAACAGTTATTATTAAATGCTTTGGATTCTGTTAAAGGTGCTGATTTTACGGATCAACGAGTTGTAGTAAAGGGATGTGGAGAAGACCCCGTTCCTGCATCAGCATATGTGAAAATCACTACATTATTAAGACCTTACGCCAAAAGCATTATGTATGGGGAACCCTGCAGCACAGTCCCATTGTTTAAGAAAAAATAAAGAAACTTAACCACAAACTAATTAGGCCTTTATTCTATTTTTTACCTCATCAAATTGTTGGTCGTAGCCTTTCCCATTGCATCTATTTCTTTATATCTGGTAGTAAATGGACCTATACTTGGGCTATTTAATACAACAATAATTAAGCTAAAAACAAGCATTGTGCTCAATGAATAAGCCAACTCCCTTATATAATCTTTATTTTTTGGAAACCGTTGTTGAATTTTTTGATATAGCCATTTTCTTCTAAATAAAATATAGAAAAGAACAAACGCAAAAAGTGCGGTTCCGAAATATCGGCTACCAATTTTTTCAAATGCGGTGAAAAACAAGTCCCAATTCACATTTTATTTTTAATGTGCTTCCAACCAGTTTTTACCTCTACCCACTTCAGCTTCAACCGGAACACCATTGGGTAGCGGAAGTGCATTTACCATGCAACTAATAATCAATTCCTGTAATGCTTCTGCTTCAGACGGTACTGCATCAAACACCAATTCATCGTGCACTTGTAAAATCATTTTAGACTCCCAAGAGGTCTTTTTCATTTCGGCATGAATCTTAATCATCGCCATTTTAATCATATCTGCTGCAGTTCCTTGAATGGGAGAATTAATCGCATTCCTTTCAGCAAAGCCCCTAACCGTAAAGTTGGCGCTATGTATATCCTTTAACCATCTTTTCCTGCCCATTAACGTTTGTACATAATCGTGTTCTTTTGCAAACTTAATTTGGTCATCCATGTATTGTTGAATGAGTGGAAATTCCTTTTTATAATTTTCAATGATTTCTTTTGCTTCAGTTCTACTTACCCCAAGATTTTCTGCTAAACCAAATGCCCCTTGACCATATATAATTCCAAAGTTTACACTCTTTGCTTTGTAACGCATTTCCTTAGTTACTTCAGTTTCGGCTATTCCATAAACTTTAGCTGCAGTGGCAGTATGAATATCTTTTCTTTCTTTAAAAGCGGCACACATATTTGGATCTCCACTAATTGCAGCAACAATTCTTAGTTCTATTTGTGAATAATCTGCACTCATTAATATTCTTCCTGGTTCTCTAGGTACAAAAGCTTTTCTTATTTCTCTTCCCCTAGCCGTTCTTATTGGAATATTTTGAAGATTGGGATTATTGCTGCTTAATCTACCGGTTACTGCAACCGCTTGTGCATAAGAAGTATGAACTCTACCGGTTTTCTTGTTGATCATTTCTGGTAAAGCATCTATATAAGTAGATTTTAATTTTGTCAGTTCTCTAAATCCCAATATATCATCTACTATCTTATGTTGATTTGCCAATTTTAATAAAACATCTTCTCCTGTAGCATATTGGCCCGTTTTGGTTTTTTTTGCTTTTGGATCTAATTGTAGTTTATCAAATAAAACTTCGCCTAATTGTTTAGGAGAAGCCAAATTAAATCTAACACCTGCTTGAGAATAAACACTTTCTTCGCATTTTTTTGCTTCTATTTCTAACTCTCTACTGTAATCATGTAAAAAAGCTTCATCTACTTTTATGCCTTCAAACTCCATATCTGTTAACACCCTCACCAACGGATTCTCTACTTGGTAAAATACTTTTTCTACCTCTTTTTCTTTAAGTAAAGGCACAAAGCATTGTTTTAGCTGAAGGGTAATATCTGCGTCTTCTGCTGCATATTCTTTTATTTTCTCTATTTCAACATCTCGCATGCTGCCCTGGTTCTTCCCTTTTTTACCAATCAGCGTTTCAATTGAAACGGGTTCATATCCTAAGTACTGAGCACTGAGTAAATCCATACTACGCCTACCTTCTGGCTCTATAACATAATGCGCCAACATGGTATCAAATAATTCTCCCTTGGGTTCAATGCCATACCATTTTAACACCAAGAGATCATATTTTATATTTTGTCCTACCCAACATTTATTGGTGTCCTCAAATAAAGGAAGCAATAGTTGTAGTTTTTTGGTGGCTTCTTTTTGATTACTACTCAGTGGTATATAGTATGCTTTATTCTTTTCATAAGAAAAACTGAGGCCTACTATTTCTACATTATTTGCATCGGTACCTGTTGTTTCTGTATCAAAACAAATTTCTTTTTTAGCCATTAATTCTAATACAAGTGTTTGTATTGCTTCTTCCGTTTCTATTAGCCGGTATTCATGTTGGGTATTTTCTATATTTTTATCTGCCACCAAACCATAGCTAGGTGAATTATTTTCATCTTCATTGGTTTGTTTTACTACCACTGTTTTTGTTTCAATAGCATTTCCAAATAAATCTGTTTGAACACCCAAAGGAGCCGATTGAAAAGCATTAAAAGTTTCTCCGAGTATTCTTTTCCCCAACGTTTTAAACTCTAATTCAGTGAATACTGTATTTAATTCTTCTCTATTCCATTCTTTTAATCGATAGTCTTCTTCATGAAATTCAACCGGCACATTGGTGA
>JAGOGG010000198.1 GCA_017996795.1 Sediminibacterium sp.
TCACTATGCATGGGGTAATCACGGTGCATGCAACTGTGGTAACTTATTGCAAGTAGTGGCCAATGTAAGCAAAGAAGAAATTTTAACATACGCACATACCGGATTTGGAGAATGGACCGAATTAGCAGAAGAATATTGTCCAGTAAGTAACACTCCTGTTAATTTGATGATCAAAAAACTGACTGATATTGGGCTTACGCCTTCAGATATTCATCATTTTTTGCCGACATTTTAGAAGAATCTTACCTGAATAATATATCCATTCCTTACCCACCTAAAGAAGTATTAGAACGGGAATATGCTGGGTAGGGAACTATCAAGGATAACCCCTATATTTGCCTTCAAATTTTTGAAAAGTGGCTACAAAATTTTCTAAAGAAACTTACCTCTATTGGTATGAATTAATGCAGCTGATTCGTCAGTTTGAATTAAAATCAGAAGAAATGTATAAAATGGCAGGGAAAATCCGTGGATTTTTCCATGCTTATATTGGTCAGGAAGCAATTGCAGCAGGATGTATGACTGCTACTCAAGCCGACGATCCTTTTATTACTGCTTACCGCGACCATGGCTTGGCTTTGGCTAAAGGAGTTTCTGCTAATGCTTGTATGGCCGAATTATACGGTAAAGCTACAGGTTGTGCAAAGGGTAAAGGAGGAAGCATGCACTTCTTTAGTTTAGAACATAAATTCTTTGGAGGCCATGGTATTGTTGGGGCGCAAATAGGAACTGGTGCAGGTTTGGCTTTTGCAGAGAAATACAAAGGCACTCAAAATGTAGTACTTTGTTATTTTGGTGATGGCGCTGCTCGTCAAGGCATGTTGCATGAAACTTTTAACCTTGCCATGCTTTGGAAACTTCCGGTGATTTTTATTTGTGAGAACAACAATTATGCAATGGGAACTTCTATTGAAAGAACCAGTAACGTAATTGATATCTATAAATTGGCAGATGCTTATGAAATGCCAGCAGACAAAATTGATGGCATGACACCTGAATCGGTGCATGATGCAGTAGCAAGAGCGGTAAAAAGAGCAAGAGAAGGCGATGGTCCTACCCTACTTGAAATGAAAACCTATCGTTACAAAGGACACTCTGTTTCCGATCCTCAGAAATACAGATCCAAAGAAGAGGTAGAAGAGTATAAAGACCAAGATCCTATCATTAAAGTAGCATCTACTATTTTAGATAATGGCTTTGCAACTCAAATGGAATTGGATGCTATTAATGCACGCGTGAATGCAATAGTAGATGAATCCGTTAAGTTTGCAGAAGAAAGTCCTTGGCCAGATGATAGCGAAGTATTAAAAGATGTTTACATCGACCAGAATTATCCTTTTATTGTAGATTAATTTATCAAACAGTATAATCAATTATAATGAGCGAAAAACAAGCGCCTGAAGTTGTATCTCAAGAGGCAGCACATAAAGTAGAATCTAGTTTTGCAAAAATCCAAAAGCCCCTTTTAGGCGCTATTGTTGCCGTCCTTGTTATTGGCGGTGGTTGGTTTGCTTATCAAGAGTATGTAGTTAAGCCAAAAGAAGAAAAAGCGGCTGAAGCTTTATTTAAAGCAGAGCAATACTTTGCAATGGACTCTTCTAGATTAGTATTAAATGGCGACGGTCAGAATAAAGGTGTTTTAAATGTTATCAGTAATTTTGGTGGAACCAAAGCCGCTAATTTAGCTCATTACTACGCAGGTATCAGTTACCTAAAAATGGGCGAATTTGAGAACGCAGTGAAACACTTAAAAGATTTCTCAACCGATGCAAAACAGGTTCAATTGTTGGCATCTGGTTGTTTAGGAGATGCATACGCCGAATTAAATAAAAAGGAAGATGCAATAGAAGCCTACAAAAAAGCAGCTAACACTTTTGCAGAAGATGAAACCAATTCTTCTGAATATTTATTCCGTGCGGCTTTATTGCTAGAAACTACTGGCAAAAATGCAGAGGCGCTAGAACTATACAAAGAATTAAAAACCAAATTTCCTAAAACAGATAAAGGTTTTCAGGCAGATAAATACATTTATCGTTTGAATATCGAAAAAAATGACCTTGCTGAATAATGGCTACGAAAGGAAATACTTCATTAAACAAAGGCATCCCCACTCCGGAGGATGCCTTTGTTGTTATCATAAAAACTGAATGGAACAGTGCCATCATCAACGCTTTAGAAAAAGGAGCAAAAAAGGTATTGAAAGCAGCTACAGTTTCAGTTAAATCATTGGTGGTGCCCGGCGCATTTGAATTACCCTTTGCAGTTAAGCAACATTATGCTTACAGCAAACGAACGCCAGATGCTTATATAGTGCTGGGAGCAGTTATTCAAGGAGATACCCCACATTTTGATTATGTATGCAAAGGAGTTACAGATGGTATTATGCAATTGAATTTACAAATTGACGTACCAGTTATTTTTGGTGTATTAACTGTTTTAAATGAGCAGCAAGCCATTGAAAGAATTGGTGGAATACATGGCCACAAAGGCGAAGAAGCAGCAATCACTGCGCTTAAAATGATTCAATTGAATCGTGCAATCAAATAACTTCACCAGATGAACATACAAATTTTTGTTCCTTGTTTTATAGACCAACTCTATCCCGAGGTAGCTTTTAATATGGTGAAAGTATTAAAAAAAGCAGGGTGTACTGTTCATTATAATACTGCTCAAACTTGCTGCGGTCAGCCTGCTTTTAATGCTGGATTTCATGGTGAAGCAAAAGAAGTTTGTACCAAGTTTTTACAAGATTTTGAAGGGGCTGATTATATTGTAGCACCCAGTGCTAGTTGTGTGGGCTTTGTAAAAAATTATTATAAGCAAGTATTTGAAAACTCAGCACATAAAACGCAAGCAGCCAAAACTGCTGAGCGAATTTTTGAGTTCTCGGATTTCTTAGTAAATATTTTAAAAGAGACCAATTTTGGTGCTGTATTAAATGAAAAAGCCACCTACCATGACAGCTGTGCAGCACTAAGAGAGTGTAAAATTAAAAATGAACCAAGGCAATTATTAAATAATGTTGCAGGTTTAGAATTGATAGAAATGAATGACGTAGAAACCTGTTGTGGCTTTGGTGGAACTTTTGCAGTTAAATTTGAACCCATCAGTATTGCAATGGGCAATCAAAAAATAAATAATGCTTCCGATACCGGGGCCTCAGTACTAATTAGTACTGATATGAGCTGCTTAATGCATATAGATGGATGTGCTAAACACGAAGGCAAGCCAATGCGAATGATGCACTTAGCAGATGTTTTGGCCAGTGGTTGGTAAGCACTAACCCAACTCCCACTCAAAATCTAATTGACGTTTTTCTAAATTAGCAGCTACCAGTGTAACAGTTACTTTATCGCCCATTTTAAATATACGTCCACTTCGTCTTCCTACTAAACTGTATTCGGATTCTACTAACCTGAAATCATCAAAATCACTCAGGCTCACAATACTTACTAATCCTTCGCACTTGTGTTCTACCGTTTCTACAAAGAATCCAAAACTGGTAACCCCGCTTACTACACCTTCAAAAGTTTCCCCAATATGAGATTGCAAAAACTCTACTTGTTTGTATTTATTTCCTGCTCTCTCACATTCCATTGCAGCACGTTCTCTTTCACTGGTATGCTTGCACTTTTCTGTCATTTTTTTATCAATCATTGGAGTGCCATCCAATACAGATTGCAATACACGATGCACCAACACATCGGGGTATCTTCTAATGGGCGAAGTAAAATGACAATAATGCTCGAATGCTAAACCATAATGGCCAATATTCTCTGGGGTATAAATGGCTTTGGCCATTGTTCTAATTCCCAACTGTTCTAATACATGTTGTTCGGGTTTGCCATGCGCATCGGCCAACATACCATTAAAACTATGTGCTATGGCTTGTGGGGTAGATATATCAAAACTATGACCATAACGTTTTGCGTATTGTATAAATGGAGCTAGTTTCTCTTCATCTGGTTGATCGTGCACTCTATAAGGAAAAGGAATGGGCTTTTTATTAATATG
>JAGOGG010000199.1 GCA_017996795.1 Sediminibacterium sp.
CCAGAAGGTCCATTTGGCGATCACTTAGGATATTATAGTTTGAAGCACGATTTCCCATTGATGAAAGTGCACAAAGTATATGCTAAAAAAGATGCAATCTGGTCTTTTACAGTAGTGGGAAGACCTCCACAAGAAGACACCAGTTTTGGAGAATTGATTCATGAAATTACTGGTGCTGCTATTCCGCAAGAAGTGCCTGGATTAAAAGAAGTCCATGCTGTGGATGCAGCGGGTGTTCACCCTTTGTTATTAGCTGTGGGAAGCGAGCGCTATACTCCCTATACACCCACCAAGCAACCCGCAGAACTTTTAACGATTGCCAATCATGTGTTGGGAACTGGTCAATTAAGTTTGGCTAAGTTTTTATTTATTGCAGCAGATGATACCAATCAACTAAGGGCACACCATGTGTTCGATTTCATGAAATACGTTTTAGAAAGAATCAATTTGCAAAGGGATATTCATTTTTATACCAACACCACGATTGATACGCTCGATTATTCAGGAACAGGTTTAAATACTGGGAGTAAAGTGGTATTAGCGGCTTATGGAGCACCTATTCGAACACTCGCTACAGAAGTTCCTGCAGTATTAAACGATTTAACTTCATTTGAGCAAGCTAAAGTGGTAATGCCAGGTGTGGTTGCAATAAAGACCAAGCCTTTTACAAACTATGAAACGGTAAAGGAAGAAATGAAAATGCTTAACTACCAACTACACGAATCAGTTGACCAGTTAAAAGGAGTGGCTATACTGGTAGTTTGCGATGACTCAGCTTTTGTTGCGGCCAATATGCGTAACTACTTATGGGTGACTTATACCCGCTGCAATCCATCTCATGATATGCATGGCATTAAAGAAAGTTTTGTGAACAAACATTGGGGTTGTGAAGGGCCCTTGGTCATTGATGCTCGAATTAAACCTCATCATGCACCGCCCGTTGAGAAAGATCCAGCTGTTGAAAAACGAATTGATCGAATTTTTGCCAAGGGAGGTAGTTTGCAGAATATTGCGTAATTGAAGCTAGTGTTTGCGGTTATTTGCATATTTTAGGTAAAATTATTTGGCATGAACCAATATATTGCTCAATTAGCTCGTATGGGGGCTGCTGAAAAAAGAACCATTATTGGGTTAATGAGTGGTACTTCTTTAGATGGATTGGATATTGCACTATGCGAGATTGCTGGAAGTGGAATGGAAACTGAAGTAAATTTAAAAGCTTTTACTACGGTCTCTTTTGATGATCATTTTAAAACAGCTATTCGGTCAATTTTTGCTAAAAAAACGGTTGACTTTGAACAGTTGTGTTTATTGAATCCTTGGATTGGGGAAAAACATGCGTCCATTATTTTAGCCACTTTAAAGGGCTGGGGGATTGATCCCTCCGAAATTGATTTAATTGCTAGCCATGGGCAAACGGTATACCATGCACCCCAAATTTTACATGGCCGAGCAGAATTTGGAAATGGTACTTTACAAATAGGAGATGGGGATCATATTGCCGTAAAAACAGGCATCATTACTATCAGCGATTTTAGACAAAAACATATAGCTGCTGGGGGCGAAGGTGCTCCACTAGCTGTGTATGGAGACTATTTCATTTTCAGCAAAAAGGGCGAAGACCGGATTATGCTGAATATTGGCGGGATAGCCAATTATACTTTTTTGCCAGGAAGTTTAAATGCTTCCAAAATTTTCAGTACCGATACTGGTCCTGGCAATACTTTAATGGATCAGTATGTTCAAAAATATTTTGATTTGCCTTACGATAAAGATGCCGCCATTGCAAAACAAGGCAATGTGAATGAGGCTTTATTGTCTGCTTTGTTAGAAGATGAATTCTTTGCAAAGCCTTTTCCCAAAACAACTGGACCTGAATTGTTTAATCTCGCGTATGTAGAAAAAGCCATTGATGCTGCTGGGCAAATGGGTATTTCTTCCTACGATGTAATGGCTACGCTGAATAGATTAACTGCAGTTACCATTGTAGAAGCCATTCAAAAAGGACAGGAAATGATTGGGCATAAACAATTGTCTATTTATAGTAGTGGGGGTGGAATGCATAATCCTATGATCATGGAGCATATTCAATCCTGCTTGCCTGAATCTAGCTTTTTTACAACCGATGCTTTGCATATTCATCCAGATGCAAAAGAAGCAGTGTTGTTTGCTGTTCTAGCAAATGAGCATGTAGCAGGTGGCGCGCTTGAAATTGGCGGAGGTAAAGCAGGTATCCCGGCGGTAACAATGGGAAAAATCAGTTTCCCAAAATAAAAGCCGCCCCTTTTGAGGGCGGCCGCTCATCTTAAACCATATTGCGCTGCGTACTACTTCCTTGTATTAGAAAAAATGCTTACTTCACCATATTCTGTAATGGCTAAAACCAAATAATCGGTTTCAGTTGTCATAGAAACATAATAGGTTGATTCATTGTATCCATTGGTAAACACAATACATTCTTGCAAATTGTATTCAGGGAATGTGTATTTACTTGTGATGGTTTTTATTGCATTTTTGGGAAGCTTATCAAAATCTTGGTAACGAGTACTTCCAATTAAGTCTCCTTCTTGGTTGTAGAATACTTCTACTTTTTGTTCTTCAATAACCACACTTGCTTTTTCAAAATTGGCTGCTGATTTCCATTGAACATTGGAAACCTTACCCAATAAACTTTTCAAATTACCTTTATCGTTTGAACTGGTTGTTGTAGATGCGAAGCTACTGGTGCTTACTAAGATAGCTGCGGCGATTAAAATCTTTTTCATGGTGTTTTATTTTTTGTTAGTTGTTTAATTTTTACAAGTCAAAACTACTTGCTTGCCTATATCAGACGAAGCCGATTGTGATAGGTTACATGGCAATAGGAGGCATTTAGATGAACGGTAAGGCATGCGGTGAGCAAGAATGCATATGGTTTGCTGAAACCGGCTACAGTAGTGGTTTTTGTCCTATTTGTTCAAGAAATGTTAAGGGGCTGTGGGCTGTGATGAGAATTGTTAAAGGATCTTTCACACTTGATAAAAGGTTGCTTCAATGCCCTTTTTATGGGTAATTTTGAAAAAAATGGAAAAAAACCTTTTTTACTCTTGTTATTTTGGTGGATTTACTTACCTTTGCCGTCCGAAAAAATCGGAAAAAAACATTTGAGTCATGGCAAGAGTATGTCAGATAACCGGTAAAAAGCCAATAGTTGGTAACAGTGTTTCTCACTCGAACATTAAAACCAAGCGTCGTTTCTTACCTAATTTGCAAAAAAAGCGTTTCTTCTTTGCAGAAGAAGATCGTTGGGTAACAATGAAAGTGTCTACGGATGCTCTCAGAACCATTAATAAAAATGGTCTTAGTACAGTAATCAAAGAAATGAGGGCCAACGGCGCTAAAATCTAACTAAACACAGTAAACTACCTATAAAATGGCAAAGAAAGGTAACAGGGTTCAAGTAATATTAGAATGCACTGAGCATAAGACCAGCGGTCAAGCCGGTACAAGTCGTTATATTACTACCAAGAACAAGAAGAATACGCCTGAGCGTATTGAATTGAAGAAATTCAACCCAATTTTGAAAAAAGTAACCGTTCATAAAGAAATCAAATAATCATGGCTAAAGTAGCTTCCAAAAACGCGAAAGTAAAAGACTTAAAAGCAGCAGCTGAAGCAAAGAACTGGACTAAAGTAATTAAGGCCGTTCGTAGCCCTAAGTCAGGTGCATACACTTTCAAAGAGCAAATCATACACAAAGACAAAGTAAACGAGTTCATCTCAGCGAAATAGTCTTTTGTTGTTAATAATCTTAAAGCTTCCTTCATCATAGTCGGAGGCTTTTTTGTATTAAACCATAAATACTTGTACAATGGGTTTTTTCGATAAATTATTTGGTAAAAAAGAGAAAGAGAGCCTTGATCAGGGATTGCAAAAAACCAAGGAAGGTTTCTTGTCTAAACTCACCAAAGCAATTGCCGGCAAAACCACTATTGACGATGAAGTGCTGGATAATTTAGAAGAAGC
>JAGOGG010000200.1 GCA_017996795.1 Sediminibacterium sp.
AGACCGAATTACCGCGGTCAACCAATTTATTCAGTACATCCAATAAATGGCTGATGTCTTGAAAATGCAATCCGGTTGTAGGCTCATCCAAAATATAAAAAGTTTTACCCGTATCTTTTTTACCCAACTCAGTGGCAAGTTTTACACGCTGTGCCTCTCCCCCACTCAATGTTACAGCAGACTGGCCCAACGTAACATAACCCAAGCCCACATCTTGCAGTACTTTAATCTTGCGATACAAATAAGGAACAGGCTGAAAAAAATCACAAGCTTCATCTACCGTCATATTCAATACATCACTGATTGATTTTCCTTTATAACGAATTTCTAACGTTTCGCGATTGTATCTTTTACCATTACACTTCTCACAATTCACATATACATCTGGAAGAAAATTCATTTCAATCACTTTCATACCACCACCTTCGCAAACATCACAACGTCCCCCTTTTACATTAAATGAAAAACGGCCAGCTGCATAGCCCCTAATTTTAGCTTCGGGCACAGCAGCAAATAAGGTTCTAATTTCAGTGAAGAAACCACAATAAGTTGCTGGATTACTTCTAGGTGTTCTTCCAATGGGTGATTGATCTATCTCAATCACTTTATCAATATGTTCCAACCCTTTTACCGAAACAAAAGGCATTGGATGCACTTTACTATTGTAACAATGCTTAGATAAAAGCGGATATAAGGTTTCATTAATTAAAGTGCTTTTACCACTACCACTCACCCCACTCACCACAATTAATTTACCCAAGGGAAAATGTACCGTAACATTCTTTAAATTATTTCCAGAAGCGCCTTTTAAAATCAATTCTTTTCCATTTCCAATTCTTCTTTCCGAAGGAACTGCAATTGATTTTTGTCCATTTAAGTATTGAGCGGTATCAGAATTAGAAGCCAATACTTCCGCAGGAGTTCCTTCAGCAACAATATTGCCTCCAAACTTGCCTGCTCTTGGACCAATGTCTACTAAGTAATCAGAAGCGAGCATGATGTCTTTATCGTGCTCTACCACTAATACACTATTGCCAATATCACGCAGATTTTTTAATGCATGAATGAGTTGATGATTATCACGTTGGTGCAAACCAATAGAAGGCTCATCTAAAATATAGGTGATCCCTTGCAATTGAGAGCCAATTTGTGTTGCCAATCTAATCCGCTGAGATTCACCGCCACTAAGGGTTCTAGAAGATCTGCTTAAAGAAAGATAGGTTAACCCCACATCTAACAAAAACTGTAAACGTTCCCGTATCTCTTTCAAAATATCTTTGGCAATTAGGTTTTGTTTTTTATTTAATCTTTCTTCTAAGCCAACAAACCAATGATGTAGTTTATCTAAATTCAGCGTACTTAATTCAGCAATATTTTTTTCATCAATCTTGAACCATAAACTCTCTTTTTTCAACCGATTTCCCTGACAACTGGTACAAGACTTTAATTCCATATACTGCTCAACCCACTCGCGCATTCCATCGCTTTTAACGCCAGTGAACCAACGTTTCAGCATCGGAATGATCCCTTCAAAATCACCACTATATGGATCAATGCCGGCGACTTCTTCGGGGTTATCAATTTCTAAACTATCTCCCTCTGAATTGCCATATAATAAAATATTTAACCCAGCAATGGGCAAGTCTTTAATAGGCTTATCTAAATTGATTTTATTTTTCTTTGCCAACTGTTCTACATTCCTAAACATATAGGCATCCCGCTGCACACCCAGTGGGGCAATACCCCCCTCTTTAATACTTAATGTATTGTCGGGAATAACAGCCGACATGTCGATAGAGTAAATATTCCCCAAGCCTTTGCAGGTAGGGCAAGCACCATAAGGAGAGTTAAAGGAGAACGCATTGGGAGAAGGCTCTTCATAGCTGATGCCCGTGTCTTCGCACATCAATTGTTTTGAGTATTGAATTGTTTTATTGGTATCATTCAATAAAAGAAACAATAAATCTTTACCCATTTTGAGGGATTGTTGCACACTTTGACTTATGCGAACGCGCATATCATCTGTAACCGGTAATCGATCGATGACTACTTCAATATCGTGAATTTTATACCGATCTACTTGCAACTTAGGCGTGAGGTCTAAAATTTCACCATCCACTCTTACTTTTAAAAAACCTTTTTTACGAATCTCTTCGAACAGTTCTCTATAATGCCCTTTTCTACCTCTAATTAAAGGAGCCAATAAACTCACTTTCTTATTTTTGAAACGAGCATAAATATTTTCTACAATTTCCTCTTCACTAAACTTCACCATTTTTTTACCGGTCTCATAACTGTATGCTTCTCCAATTCTTGCATACAATAATCTTAGAAAATCGTAGACTTCGGTAACCGTTCCAACAGTTGATCTAGGATTTTTATTGGTCGTTTTTTGTTCAATAGAAATCACCGGAGATAGACCCGTAATTTTATCTACATCAGGTCTTTCCATATCGCCCATGAATTGTCTGGCATAGGCACCAAAGCTTTCCATATATCGGCGTTGACCTTCATTGTAAATGGTATCAAAAGCCAAAGAAGATTTACCGCTTCCACTCACCCCTGTAAAAACAACTAATTTGTTTTTAGGAATAGAGATATCAATATTTTTTAAATTATGTTCCTTAGCACCAAAAACCTGAATATAATCCTGGTCGTTCTCAAGGATGGGTTGCTTGCCTATTTCTTTCTTTGCCATAATGGAAGTTAAAGATACAAACAAGGGAAGCCCTTCAATGTTTGCAAATGGATAAAAAAGGAAAAATAATATTACTCTACTGAATTAGTAGACTTTTAATTTGGTGGATTAAATCTGCTGCACTATCTTTGCAGTAGTTCTTTAATAATCTTATCAAGAAAGGCGGAGGGTTTTGGCCCTGTGAAGCCTTGGCAACCCATATTACATTCACTCTGTAGTATGAAGGTGCCAATTCCATCCTGATTGCACTAAACAGCAACGGGGAAGATAAGTCAGAGTCAAGCTTTTATTATTACCGCAAGGAAAATTATATATGCCCATCTGATTTTATCAGGTGGGTTTTTTATTTGGTGTAAACCAAGCGAATAACCACACCTTGAGATTAACAAGAACGATATTTTTTAACAAAAAAACATCGTATCATGCTCAGTGCAACACAACTCATTCACAGCATCCCGGTAGATCCGCTTACAGGAGCTATTTCAGTTCCCATTTATCAAACCAGCACATTTGTGCAAGAAGCCCCCGGCGTAAACAAGGGCTATGATTATTCAAGATCAAATAATCCTACCAGGGCAACACTAGAAGAATTAATGGCTAAACTAGAGTTTGGTGCAACAGGCTTAGCTTTTGCCAGTGGATTAGCAGCCATTGATGCAGTAGTAAAACTCTTAAAATCAGGAGACGAAATTGTAGCAGTAGACGATATTTATGGAGGAGCTTATCGCTTGTTTACCGCAGTGTATGAGCAGTATGGCATTAAAGTACATTTTGTAGATACCAGTGATCTAGAAAAAGTAGCTGCAGCTATTACCCCAAACACCAAACTGATTTGGCTAGAAACCCCCACCAACCCAACGTTGAAAATATCTGATATTTCAGCAATTGCAGAAATTGCCAAAGCCAACAACTGCTTGCTTTGTGTAGACAATACTTTTGCAACACCGGTATTGCAACAACCTTTATTGTTAGGCGCAGATATTGTAATACATAGTGCCACCAAATACTTGGGCGGACACAGTGATTTGATTGCAGGCATATTGGTAGCTAAGGATGAACAAGTTGGAGCAAGACTAAAGTTTTTTCAAAATGCTTGTGGGGCAGTGTTGGCACCCTTTGATAGTTGGTTGGTGATTAGAGGAATTGAAACCTTGCATCTGCGCATGAAACACCATAGCAGAACTGCTTTAAAAGTAGCGCAGTACTTAACCACACATCCCGCAGTGGCGGATGTTTATTATCCAGGTCTTTTGACTCATCCCAATCATGCAATAGCACTTAAGCAGTCTAAAAC
>JAGOGG010000032.1 GCA_017996795.1 Sediminibacterium sp.
TTTGAAAGCACGCATATGCAATTGACAAGTAGTGTTCGCTTGCCAAGGTCCATGTGGTTTACCATTGATATACATAGAACACATTCCACAGATGCCTTCTCTGCAATCGTGGTCAAATGCAACTGGCTCTTCTCCTTCTGTAATGAGCTGTTCGTTAAGCACATCAAACATTTCCAAGAAACTCATTTCAGAGGAAATATTTTTTACTTGATAGGTTTTAAAGTCTCCTTTGGTATTGCTGTTTTTTTGTCTCCAAACTTTTAAGTTTAGATTCATATGATAATGTTCCATTATGCTAAGATTATTTCAGTTAAACAATGCTTTTAAACGATTATTTGTAGTTACGTTGGGTAGGTTTAATCACTTCATAGTTCAATGGTTCTTTGTGTAATTCCCATTGATGTTCCCCTTTCAACTCCCAAGCAGAAACATACATATGACCTGCGTCGTCTCTTAAGGCTTCACCTTCAGGTGTTTGGAATTCTTCTCTAAAATGTCCACCACAACTTTCGTCTCTTGTTAAAGCATCAACGCACATTAACTCTCCTAATTCAATAAAGTCTGCCACACGATTTGCTTTGTCTAACTCTGTATTCATTTCATTGACTTCACCTGGAATTCTAACATCACTCCAAAATTCTTTCTTTAATGCTTGAATCTCTTTGATGGCTTGCTCTAGACCTTCCTTATTTCTAGCCATTCCACATTTGTCCCACATGATTTTTCCCAAACGCTTGTGAAAACTCTCTACCGTTTGTTTTCCTTTGATATTCATCAAATGATTGATTCGATCACTAACGGCTTTTTCTGCTTCCTCAAATGCTGGGTGCGTTGTTTCTATGGCTTTACTGTAAATTTCGTCTGCTAGGTTATTTCCTAAGGTATAAGGGATTACAAAATATCCATCAGCCAAACCTTGCATTAATGCAGACGCTCCTAAACGGTTGGCACCATGGTCACTAAAATTGGCTTCACCCAATGCATATAAACCTGGAACGGTTGTTTGTAATTCATAGTCTACCCATAAGCCACCCATGGTGTAGTGAACGGCCGGATAAATTCGCATTGGAACTTCGTATGGATTTTCGCCAGTAATCTTTTCATACATGTCGAAAAGATTGCCATATTTTGTTTTCACCACTTCTTTACCCATTGCAATGATTTCATCTTCTGCAACATTGCTTCTACCTTGCTTACCTGCTTCAATTTTACCGTATCTTAAAATGGCATCTGCATAGTCTAAGTATACAGCTTGTTTGCTGCTACCAACTCCATAACCCGCATCACAACGTTCTTTAGCTGCTCTGGAAGCTACGTCTCTTGGAACAAGGTTCCCGAAAGCTGGATACCTTCTTTCTAAGTAGTAGTCTCTTTCTTCTTCAGGAATATCGGTTGCTTTTCTTGTATCGTTTTGTTTTTTAGGTACCCAAATTCTACCATCATTTCTCAATGATTCAGACATCAAGGTTAACTTACTTTGGTGGTCTCCACTAACTGGTATACAAGTTGGGTGTATTTGAGTAAAACAAGGATTGGCAAATGCCGCTCCTTTTTTGTGCGCTTTCCATGCAGCTGTGACATTACTTCCCATTGCATTGGTAGATAAATAGAACACATTTCCATATCCACCAGAACACAACAATACTGCGTGTCCAAAATGTCTTTCTAATTTTCCATTCACTAAGTCTCGCGCAATAATACCTCTTGCTTTTCCATCAATGGTAACCACTTCTAGCATTTCGTGTCTGCTGTACATGGTTACATTACCTAAAGCTACCTGGCGCTCTAAGGCTTGGTAAGCACCAATCAATAATTGCTGACCAGTTTGACCTGCAGCATAAAATGTTCTTTGAACCTGTGTTCCTCCAAATGAGCGGTTACTTAATAAGCCACCATATTCTCTTGCAAATGGTACACCTTGAGCAACACATTGGTCAATAATATTGGTACTCACTTCGGCTAAACGATGCACATTGGCTTCTCTTGCACGATAGTCTCCACCTTTAATAGTATCATAAAATAGACGGAATACGCTGTCTCCATCGTTTTGGTAGTTCTTTGCTGCATTGATTCCACCTTGTGCTGCAATTGAGTGTGCACGACGAGGAGAATCTTGAAAACAAAATGCTTTTACTTTATATCCCAACTCACCCAAAGAAGCTGCTGCTGAAGCACCGGCTAGACCTGTACCTACAACAATCACTTCTAGTTTCCGCTTATTGGCCGGGTTTACCAGTTTGCAATGTCCCTTGTAATCAGCCCACTTATTCTCTAATGGTCCAGAGGGAATTTTAGCATTTAACATAGATCCGAAGGTTTATGATGATTTGAATATACTTGAATGATATTGTGTTATCCGATCCAGCCCATTTTAAAGCTTACTGGCATTAATATGAATACCAATGCAATAATGATTGAATAAGCGTATCCAATGCTGGTAAGCATGAGCGTGTATCTATTATTGTAAACACCTAATGTTCTAAATGCACTTTGGAATCCATGTGCTAGGTGATACGCCAATGAAATACAGCCTGCACTATAGACAGCTATAATCCACCACTCACTAAATGTAGCTTTCATTAAAGCAAACATATTGTGCATTTCAATTCCATTGTAAGGAACTGGATCTAATCCCTGATGGGTGAAGCGAGCAGAAACCCAAAAATGGTAAAGGTGTAAGATTAAGAAAATTAAAATTAAGGTACCCAAAAGCCCCATGCTTCTGCTATACCATTTGCTACCGTCTTTGTAAGTAACTGCGTATCCAACGGCTCTTTTTTGCTTATTTTCTAGGGTTAACAAGTAGCCCTGGTAAATATGTAATAGGATGCCAGCAAACAAACCAATCTCCATGATGCGGATTAAAACGGTGGAACCCATAAAATGGGCCGCTTTGTTAAACATTGCACCATTTTCATTTGGGTCAACTAAATCTGCAAAAATGCATGCGTTGATTCCGGCGTGTACTATTAAAAATAATACCAATGAGATACCGGTTAGTCCCATAACCAGTTTTTTTCCAACAGACGATGTGAAGACTTGTTTCCAGGTCATATAGCAAGATTATATTTGGTTAAATCTCCGCAAATTTAACTCATTTATATATACAATACACTAAGACTTTGGTTGTATTCATATCAGCTTTTATTCAGCTGTTGAATTTGATATGGTCATTTTTGCAGACTACTTGAACATTGCTTTCAACCGTTTACATAAAAACAGCTGTAAGTGAGCATTGATAAACCGTACATTTGAGTATGGTTAAATTACTAAGTATTTTATGGAACAGCTTCCGTATGGCGTTACAGGAGCTGAGAGTAAATAAGCTGAGAACTTTCCTTTCGTTGTTTGGCATCACCATTGGAATTTTCTGCATTATTGGGGTATTAGCTACCGTAGATAGTTTAGAAAGAAAAGTTCAAAATGATATAAAAACCCTTGGAAGTAATACTATCTATATAGATAAATGGAATTATGGAGGCGGCCCTGATTATCCTTGGTGGAAATACATGAAGAGGCCGAATGTGAAAATTGAGGAGCTAGATGTGATCAAACAAAAAAGTGAATTGGCTTCTTTTGCTGCATTTTTTGTAAGTAGAAATGTGAATTACAGTTATGCCGACAATATTTTAAATAACACCAGTTTATATGGTGTTACTCCTGAGTTTAATAGTATACAAACCATAGATATTGATCAAGGACGTTATTTGATTGAATCAGACTTTTTGCGTGGAGCAGCTGTAGGTATTGTTGGATATAAAGTTGCGGAAGAATTGTACGGGAAGGCAGAGAAAGCAGTTGGTAAAGAAATCTCTTACGGAGGCAGAAAAGTATATATAGTAGGAGTGATAAAAAAACAAGGGCAAAGTTTAATCGGAGGCTTTAATTATGATGATTGCATGATTGTTCCATACCGATATTTTGCCAGCGTGTATAGCCCTGAAACTAGTAATCCCAATATTATTGTTCAGGGTAAACCTAAAATTGCATCTTCTGCATTGCAAGATGAATTGAATGGGGTGATGCGTCAATTAAGAAAATTGAGTCCTACCCAAGAAGATAATTTTACCTGCAATGATGTGGCTATGTTTAGTGAACAAGTGAATGGATTCTTTGGCCAAGTAACTGCTGGTGGCTGGGCCATTGCAGGCCTAAGTTTGATTGTTGGTGCATTTGGTGTTGCTAATATTATGTTTGTAACAGTGAGAGAAAGAACCAGTCAGATTGGACTCAAAAAAGCGATTGGCGCCAAGAGAAGCACCATACTAACTGAATTTCTTTTAGAAAGTGCATTCTTATGCATTATTGGGGGATTAGTAGGGCTAACATTGGTTTGGATACTCTCTTTGGTCTTGAGCTCTGTGCTGCCTTTCCCAATTTATATTGCACCTAATATTGTAATTCTCGGTTTGAGTATTTGTATTGTTTTAGGGGTTTTGGCTGGTATTATTCCAGCATCAATTGCTGCAAAAATGGATCCAGTGGTTGCCATCAGAACTAAATAGTAATTTTGCAGAATGAGTGTAACTATTCTGGCAATAGAATCTTCTTGTGATGAAACAGCGGCAGCAGTATGTAGGGATGGAGCAATACTTAGTAATATAATAGCTTCTCAATCTGTACATGAAAAATATGGTGGGGTTGTACCAGAATTAGCCAGCAGGGCCCATATGCAAAATATTGTTCCTGTTGTTGAGGAAGCTATTAAAACTGCGGGTATAAGTTTGCCCGACTTAAATGCCATTGCTTTCACACAAGCTCCGGGTTTAATCGGCAGCTTATTAGTGGGCACACAGTTTGCAAAATCTTTGTCTTTATCGTTGGGAGTTCCTTTGATTGGTGTGCACCATATGCAAGCCCATGTATTGGCCAATTTAATTTCAGAAAATAGACCAGATTTTCCCTTTTTATGTTTAACAGTTAGCGGTGGTCATACGCAGATCGTGTTGGCTAAATCTGCTTTAGCGCTTGAAGTGATTGGAGAAACAATTGATGATGCAGCTGGAGAAGCATTCGATAAAACGGCTAAATTGCTTGGGTTGCCTTATCCAGGAGGGCCGTTGATAGATCAATATGCGCAATTAGGCGATCCACTTAAATTTAAATTTGCAGAGCCTCAAATTCAAGAATTGAATTTTTCATTTAGTGGATTAAAAACTTCGGTTTTGTATTTTTTACAAAAGCAAACACCTGAGTTTGTACTTGAAAATAGAAATGACCTTTGTGCCTCTATTCAATATACCATTGTTCAAATTTTATTGAAAAAATTGGTAAAAGCCGTTAACCAAACCAATGTAAAGCACGTATGTATTGCCGGAGGGGTAAGTGCGAATAGTGGACTTCGAAATGGTCTCGTTGCATTGGGGCAGAAAAAAGGTTGGCAAGTGTATATTCCTGATTTCAGTTATTGTACCGATAATGCTGCAATGATTGCTATAACTGGATACCATAAATACTTAAACAGTCAATTTGTGCCCTTATCTGTTAACCCATCTGCAAGAGCGGAGTGGTAATAATTTAAAGTTCATCGGCTGTTAACCCTTTAATTTTGTAATTTTGCAGCCGAAAAACAGCAAATTCAATGATTAGTGCACGGAATATCACCCTTGCTTACGGCAAAAGGGTTCTTTTTGACGAAGTAAACATCAATTTTACAAAGGGTAACTGCTATGGCGTAATAGGTGCCAATGGTGCGGGTAAATCTACTTTTTTAAAAATCTTAAGTGGGGAAATTGAACCCAATAAGGGAACGGTAGAAATTACTCCAGGGGAAAGAATGGCTGTTTTAAAACAGAACCAATTTGAATTTGACAATTGTACGGTATTGAATACGGTATTAATGGGCCATAAAAGGCTTTGGGACGTGATGCATGAAAAAGATGCATTGTATGCCAAAGAAGACTTTACTGAGGAAGATGGAATGAAAGCCGGTGAATTAGAGGCTGAGTTTGGAGAGATGGGCGGATACGAAGCGGAAAGCAATGCCGCGAGTTTCTTAAATAGTTTGGGTGTACACGATGATATGCACCAAAGCTTGATGAGTGAAATACCCAGTAATTTTAAAGTAAGGGTGCTATTGGCACAGGCATTATTTGGAAATCCTGACATCTTATTATTAGATGAGCCTACCAACGGATTGGATATTGAAACCATCGGGTGGTTAGAAAACTTTCTAGCAGATTACGAAAACATTGTACTAGTAGTAAGTCACGATCGTCACTTCTTAGATACGGTATGTACCCATGTTGCAGACGTTGATCGTTCAAAGATTAAAGTATTTACTGGTAACTATACTTTCTGGTATGAAAGTAGTCAATTGATGAGTCGTCAAATTAACGACAAGAACAAAAAGAACGAAGAGAAACGTCAGGCATTACTCGATTTCATTGCTCGATTTTCTGCAAATGCTTCAAAGAGTAAGCAAGCAACTTCTAGAAAGAAGGCATTAGAAAAATTGACTATTGAAGAAATTGAACCTTCCAATAGAAAGTATCCAGGAATTATTTTTCAACCACTAAGAGAAGTAGGAAACCAAATTTTGAATGTAGAAAATTTGAGTAAAACGGTGGATGGCAGAAAGCTATTTGATAAGGTTTCATTTAGTGCAAACAAAGGGGAAAAAATAGCTTTTTTAAGTAAAGATCCGCTTGCTATTACTTCTTTCTTTGATATCATCACAGAGAATGCACCAGTTGAAGGGGGAAAATATGAATGGGGAACTACTATTACCAAAGCCTATTTGCCCCAGGAAAATAATGAATTTTTTAAAGAAGGATTGAGTTTGATGGATTGGTTACGCCAATATGTTCCAGCTCATGTTACTGATGCAGACGAACCTTTTATTCGCGGCTTTTTAGGGAAAATGTTGTTTAGTGGAGATGATATTCAAAAGAAAACAAATGTATTAAGTGGAGGAGAAAAAGTGCGTTGTATGGTGAGCAGAATGATGTTGCAAAATCCAAACGTTGTGATTCTTGATCAGCCTACTAACCACTTAGACTTAGAGAGCATTCAAAGTTTTAACGAAGGCTGTCAAACCTTTCCTGGCATTGTCTTTATCACTTCTCATGACCATACATTTATGCAAACGGTGGCCAATAGAATTATTGAGCTTACGCCTAAGGGAATCATTGATAGGCTCATGACTTTTGATGAATACATGGAAGACGCAAGGGTTAAAGAATTAAGAGCAGAAATGTATGCTTAGATAATATTTTTCTTCAGTAACTTACCGGCACAAAACCTAAGTAATGAAGAAATTTAGTCTGCTGTTTGCACTTTTTTTGATCGGATATTTTGTTCAGGCCCAAAACCTGTCTTATTATTTACCTAAAAATGTGGTGTATAATAGTGCTATCCCAACTCCTGCCAATATTATTGGTCATGAAGTGGGAGAGTGGCATGTTACCCATGATCGATTGGTTCAATACGCAAAAACAGTAGATCAGGCTTCTGATAGAATGATACTTAAGCCCCTGGGTTTAACGAATGAAGGACGTCAACAACTGGCTTTAATTATTACATCTCCTGAAAATCACCAAAAACTAGAGCAGATTCGCTTACAACATCTTGCTTTAACTAATCCAGATAATTCCAATTCAATGAATACCGATGATATGCCGGTGGTGGTTTGGATGGGTTATAGTATTCATGGCAATGAAAGCAGTGGTGCTAATGCTTCTCTATTAGCCATGTATTATTTGGCTGCCGCACAAAGTAGTGCTGTGGATGCGTTATTAAAAAACACGGTTATTATTTTAGATCCTTCTTTTAATCCGGATGGATTAAACCGTTTTGCTAGTTGGGTAAATATGCATAAGAGTTTTACACCAGTGTCTGATCCTAATGCAAGAGAATTTAATGAGGTTTGGCCAGGTGGAAGATTCAATCATTATTGGTTCGATTTAAACCGCGATTGGTTGCCAGCTCAACACAAAGAAAGTAGAAATAGATTGGCTTTATACCATCAATGGAAGCCCAATATTTTAACGGATCATCATGAAATGGGTAGCAATTCTTCTTTCTTTTTTCAACCTGGTGTACCATCTAGAGTAAACCCCAATACACCACATAAAAATCAGGAATTAACGGCTGCAATTGGGAACTATCATGCAAAATTTTTAGACAGCATTGGGTCTATGTATTTTACTAAAGAGGGCTACGATGATTTTTATTATGGGAAGGGTTCTACTTATCCTGATATTAATGGGGCAGTGGGTATTTTATTTGAACAGGCAAGTAGCCGCGGACATTTACAAGAAACAGAGAATGGCTTATTAAGTTTTCCATTTACTATTCGAAATCAGTTTACTACAACACTATCTACCTTGGCAGCTGCTAATGGACTAAGAAAACAAATGTTGAATTACCAACGTAGTTTCTTTAAAGAAACTATAAAAGAAGCAGAGAGCTTTCCTGTAAAAGCATTTGTTTTTGGGGATGCACAGGATAAAGCGAAAACCAATATTTTTATTGAAATGCTATTAAGACATGAAGTAGATATTTATCCGCTTCAATCTGAAATGGCTATTGATGGAAAATCGTTCAAACCTGGTTCGGCGTTTGTAATCCCAACGGCACAAAAACAATTTAAAATTATTAAGACTGTTTTTGAAAAAACATTCAATTACAAAGACAGTTTATTTTATGATGTTACGGCTTGGACGATGCCTTTGGCATTTGGGCTACCTTATGCTGAAATAAAAACCCCGGTTTCATTTAACAATGCAAAGCTGGTATCAATTGAACCGTTAAAATCAAATTTACATGGTTCAAAAAATGCCTATGCATATGCCATTAAATGGAATGAATATTACAGTCCTAAAGTATTGCATAGGCTTCAAGAAAAAGGGATTAAAACCAAAGTGGCTTCTAAAGTATTTAAGATGCTAATTAATAGCAAGGAGGAAGCATTTGATTACGGAACTATTGTAATCCCTTCTGGTATACAATCTATAGGGGGAGAAGCATTAGAATCGGTTATTAAAGAAGCCATTGCTGAAACAGGAGTGGACGCATATGCCTTGCCTTCCGGATTTGCTGCTGATGGTATTGATATCGGTAGTAATAGCTTTGTTCATTTGAAAAAACCAGCAGTGATGATGTTTGGGGGTGTGGGAACCAGTGCAACTGATGTGGGGGAGATTTGGCATTTGATGGATACCAGATTTAATGTGCCGGTAAGTATTGTAGATGTTGATCGATTCGGTTCAATTAATGCAGACCGTTACAATGTGATTATTATGCCTTCGGGTTCTTATAGCAATTTGAATAAAAATGCCCAAGATAAATTGAAAGATTGGATAGGAGCAGGAGGAACTTTGATTGCTACAGAAGATGCAACGAAATGGCTGTCTACCAATGGGTTTACCAAAACATTATTTAAATCAGGGGATGATAAAAGAGATACCACTTTACAATTGCCTTATTTCTTACGTTCAGACGAAACAAGAGCAAAAGATATGGCGGGCTCTTTATTTGAAGCAAAAGTAGATTTAACGCATCCATTGGGTTATGGATATACCAATTCTTCTGTAACCATATTTAAATCGAATACTTTATTTATGGATAAAAACAATGGCGCTTATGATTCTCCCGTTATGTATACAGACCAACCATTGCAAAGTGGTTATTTGTATAGAGGGTATAAGAATGTAGTGAAAAATACAGCTGCCATTAATGTAGATAATATCGGCAGAGGTAGAGTGATTTCAATGGTTGACAACCTTAATTTCAGGGCTTTTTGGTTGGGAACTTCTAAAATGTTTATGAATGCGATTTACTTTGGAAATTTAATTAGATAAAGTATGATGCAACATTTATGCAGATTTTTTTTATCATGGGTGCTTTTCTGTTGTATAGGGAGTGAGCTTTTTGCTCAGGCTGGTTTGACCAAAAAGGAGCAATTGGCATTTGACAAGAGAGAAAAGCAACTGAAGAAACAGTTTGCCCAGGCTTCACTTAATTGGCCTGCAAAGCAATTGTATATCAGAAGCTTTAAACAAGATGGGCAGTTAGAAATCTGGGTAAGAAATGCAATGACAGAGCCATTTGCGCTGTTTAAAATATATAATGTTTGTGCTTTGTCTGGTAAACTTGGTCCAAAGAGAAGAGAGGGTGATTTGCAAGTTCCTGAAGGTTTTTATTATATCAATGAATTTAATCCAAATAGCGATTATCATTTTTCTTTAGGAATCAATTATCCCAATCAAAGCGATTTATATTTTACAGACAGCAAATCTCCTGGTGGCGAAATTTACATTCATGGAAAGTGTGCAACAGTTGGTTGTATTCCTATTTTAAATAACCCAATTGAAGAATTGTATGTATTGGCTAATATAGTCCGTAAGCAGGGTCAAGATTTTATTCCTGTTCATATTTTCCCCGTTCGGTTTACCAACGAAAACTCTTTCAAAGTGTTGCAATCTCATACTGCTCAAAATAATTCTTACCAAGATTTCGCTAATCAATTGAAAGAAGTGTTTGATTATTTTGAACAGTACAAACAATTACCAATTGTTGGGATTAATGAAAAAGGGGTATATAAAGTGATTTCCAGATAAGTTTATATCCGATTTTTCTGTATTTTGTGCTTGTTTTATTATCCTTTTAGCCGCTGGAGACCAATTGGTTTAATGTTCAATTAATGCATTCATGAAGCGGGCAAAACTTTCTTTTTCTAATATCATCTTAATTATAGCGTGCTTAGTAGTGGTGGTTTCCATTCTCTTTTTGAATGTGATTAATACGCGTAATATCATCACTTTAAAAAACTCTATAGATACGCTGAGTATTGAAAACAAGAATATCAGTATTCTTAGAACAACCAGTGATGTCTTATTAGAATCAGAACTCGTGTTTACTCGCTTTACGCAGACTGGAGAAGCTTCATTAAGTAAGCTTTCCGCATTATCTATTGATAAAGCAATAGCTCATTTAAAAGTGTTGAAAACCGAGAGCGATAGTGGTAGGGCTGCTCAAATTACATTGCAACTAAATAAAGAACAGTCATTACCCATTATGATTACCGAATTTGAATTGCTTTCAAATCGTTTAAAAGAAAATCAGGTAGACTTATCTAATAGGAGTGAAGTTGATTCAGTAGGTAACCTCCTCGCGAAATATAATCAACAATTGAAGAGAGTTTTAATAAAAGAAGATGCTTTTAGAGAGAACCTAAATGCAACCATTTTTAAAAACGCAGTAACAGGTACAGATGTTATTCAAAAATTCTTTTGGGTTTCCTTACTCATTATTTTATTCATTGTAGGAGTATTGGTGTATAATATTTATAAAATGGTGAACTATGAAAACGAAATATTAGAAGCGAGAGAAAGAGCACTAAAACTGGCACAAGTAAAGAGCAGGTTTTTGAGTAATATGAGTCATGAAATTCGTTCGCCTTTGACTGCTATAATGGGTTTCACTGAAATAATAGATAAAATAGAAATAGACACCGAAAAGAAAAACTATTTACATGCCATCAAAACTTCGTCTGAACATTTATTATCCACGGTAAATGATGTATTAGACTTTTCAAAGTTAGATGCAGGTAAACTAAAATTAGAGAGACAGCCTTTTTACATTGCGTCTGCTATAGAAGAAGTTGCTTTTGCACTCTCTTCAACAAGTGCAGCTAATAAAGGAATTAAGGTAGATTCTATTATAGAATTAGATAAAAATTTAGCAGTAAAAGGAGATTTGTTCAGACTAAAACAAATTCTATACAACTTGTTGAGTAACGCGATTAAGTTTACAGAAAAAGGAAACGTTACCATTATAGCAAATATTTCTGGAACCACCGAGAAGCAAGTGATGATTAAAATTGCGGTAGCAGACACCGGAATTGGTATACCCAACGATCAAATTAAAACCGTGTTTGAAGAGTTTACTCAAGTAACCAATAACAGTACCAGTAAGGATACCCGAAGAGCAATCAAAGGAACAGGGCTGGGGTTATCTATTTGTAAAATGCTGGTTGAGCTTCAGGGGGGTACCATTGGTGTAGAAAGTAAGTTAAATCAAGGGTCGGTATTTACCTTTGCCATTCCATACGAAGTTGCAAACGACAAAGTTGCGAATGAAAAAGAATTAACAGCAAAGAATCCTATTTCTTCTACATTAAAAGATAAGCGCGTTTTAGTCATTGAAGACAATGATGTAAATATTATGTTGCTGACCATGTTGTTAAAGAAAGTGGGGATTGTATATGATATTGCTAAAGATGGAGAAATTGGGCTGCAACTAGTTAAGGACAATAAGTATGATATTATTCTAACTGATATTAATGTACCCAAATTAACGGGTGATGAAATTGCAATTCTTGTAAGACAATTTACCGATGAGTCTAAACGGAACATACCAATTGTTGGGTTAACCGCAACAATTGTTCAAGACGATTTGGATGAATATATTGCTTCCGGTATTAATGAAGTGTTGGTTAAGCCATTTAAGCAAGACGAATTATACGCAACTATTGAAAAATACCTATAATTGATTTTAAGTAGTTCTGTATACACATTGAAGTGTCTCTTTTGTTTTTTGCTCTAATAGAAGATCTTTGCTGCTAACCATTTCATTCATTATTTCGAAGTTGTAATGTCTGATGGTTAAGAGATTTAATTGTTTTTCTAACTGCACATCAAACAGGACGCTACATTCATTGGCTAATTGATTAATTTTTTCTTCATGGTCATCTAAACACAATTGCAAACTAATAGCCCCTGTTTGTATCAAGTTTGGTTTTACTTTTAACAAGCCAAAAATTTCATATAATTGACTCATTGGCGCTTCGCCAATGAAAGAAAAATCTTTGGTTTTTAAGTGCATCATTACTTGATTCGCTTTCACTACAATAATAGGGGGGAGGTTTTTTACCTGCTTATTGTGTATGATGGTTCCTTTTAATTGCGGATCTAAAAAACATTTTACCAATAAAGGAATACTTTTATTTTGAAGTGGCTTAATTGTTTTAGGGTGGATAACTTGTGCCCCGTAATAAGCCATTTCAATTACTTCGTTAAAATTTAATTCGTGAATGAGTTGTGCATCACTAAATGCTTTAGGGTCAGCATTCATTACACCTTCTACATCCTTCCAAATGGTAAGGCTTTCGGCGTCTAAGATATTGGCGAAGATGGCTGCAGTATAATCACTTCCTTCTCTACCCAGCGTAGTGCTCTCATTATCGTCTGTTGCGCCTATAAATCCCTGTGTAATGGTGATATTACCTTCGTAATTGTTTATCGATTGTTTAATTCTATCTGCAGAAAAATCAAATTGAACACCTGCATCCCTAAAGTTATTGTCGGTTCTTAGCAAGTCTCTAACATCTAGCCACTGGTTAGACAGCTTTTCCTCATTTAAAAAATGACTAATAATGCAAGTGCTAAACAATTCACCAATACAAACAATTTGGTCATAATAATAGTCGTAAGATCGAACCGGTTTGTCGTGCAAAAGCCATTCTACTTCAGTAAAAAAGTCATTTAATTGGGATACGCATTCATTGTATTTGAATACCAATAAGTATTTTGCTGTTGTTAAATGTTGGTTTTTAACAATATTGAATAACTCTAATGCTTCGGCTTTATTTCCTTTGTAAAATGCATTGACTACTTTTTCTAAACCGTTGGTGGTTTTACCCATTGCTGATACAATAATTACCAATGGCTCATTGCCGAAATCCTGAACAATATTTTTTAAGTTTTTTATTCTTTCAACGCTATTTACGCTTGCGCCACCAAATTTGAAGATTTTCATAATCTAAAGCTTATTATACTAATCAATATGCGCACAAATATACGCTGCATACACGCCCAATTACTATCTTTATACAAACGAATTGCACCATATGAGTATTAATAGAAACGTATTAACACTAGACGAATTTACATTGCAACAATTGCGTCAATTTCCTACTGCTACAGGAGAATTAAGCAGATTGCTTAGGGATATGGCTTTGGCAGCAAAACGAGTAAATGTGGAAGTGAATAAAGCTGGATTGGTAGATATATTGGGCGATGCCGGTAGCATTAATGTACAGGGGGAAGATGTAAAGAAGCTAGATATTTTTGCCAATAACCAATTCATGGGTGTACTTCAACATGGTATCAGTTGTGCGGGTATTGGAAGTGAAGAAATGGATGATTTTGTTGTATTTGATGACGAAATCAGTAATAATAGTAAATATGTGGTGTTATTTGATCCTTTAGATGGAAGCGGTAATATAGATGTGAACGTGTCTATTGGTACCATTTTTGGGGTATACAAGCGCGTAAGTCCATTAGGAAAACCCTGTACCAAAGAAGACTTTTTGCAACCCGGTAAAAACCAAGTTGCCGCAGGTTATGTGGTATATGGATCGAGTACCATGTTTGTGTATGCTACTCGAAGAGGAGTAAATGGCTTCACCCTAGACCCGTCTATTGGTGAGTTTACGATGAGTCATCCCAATATTACTTGCCCACCATCAGGAAAATTTTATTCTGTGAATCATGGTAACTTCTTTCAATATAATGAAGGGGTAAGAAAATACATTGATGGATGTCAAAGAAAAACTAAAGAAAACGGAGGCCCGTATACGCAAAGGTATATTGGGAGTATGGTTGCTGATGTTCATCGTAACCTTATTAAGGGAGGCATATTTATGTATCCTGGAACCATTGAAAAACCGGGGGGTAAATTGAGACTTTTATACGAAGCCAATCCATTTGCCTTTATTTTAGAAGTAGCAGGTGGGGTTGCTACCGATGGTATAGGAAGAATTTTAGATATTGAGCCAACTTCTTTGCACCAGCGAACCCCTCTGTTTATTGGAAGTAAATTGATGATGGAGGAACTGGCTGAAGTGGCTAGCATAAAATAGGAAAGACTATGAATAAAAAATTGTTGATCATAATTATTGGTATTTTATTGGGACAATCTGTGGTTGC
>JAGOGG010000201.1 GCA_017996795.1 Sediminibacterium sp.
CATGGCGTACAGCCATATTGCGCACGATTGTATTATTGGCAGCCATGTTATCATGAGCAATAGTGTACAAGTAGCAGGGCATGTAACGATTGGTGATTGGGCTGTTGTGGGGGGTGTAAGTGCGGTGCATCAATTTGTAAATATTGGCCAACATACATTTATTGCTGGAGGAAGCTTAGTAAGCAAAGATGTGCCACCTTATATAAAAGCAGTCCGCAATCCACTTAGTTATGGTGGAGTAAACAGCGTTGGACTCAAAAGAAGGGGATTTCCACTAGAACAAATCAACCATATTTTAGACGTATACAGAACCATTTATAACAAGGGGTTGAACACTTCTCAGGCATTGGAATATATTGAAGAAGAATTGCCTGCTACTGATGAAAGAGACGAAATTGTAACTTTCATTAGAGAGAGTGGTCGCGGTATTATCAAGCGTTTTACTAAGGGCGCCAACGATGATGAATAATTATTTCATTGAACTCATTAACTGTGGTAAAAAATTTAATCGGGAATGGATATTCCGCAGATTGAACTATGAATTTAATACAGGTCATGCATACGCCATTACCGGACACAACGGTTCAGGTAAAAGTACTTTGTTACAATGCATAGCAGGCAATATTAATTTTAATGAAGGAAATATGAAATTGACCGTAGATGCAGAAAAGCATTTTCAACATATATCCATTTGTACCCCTTATCTAGAATTAATTGAAGAAATGAGTGGTATTGAACTGTTGCAGTTTCATGCCAATTTTAAACCACTCAGCAAAAAGAAAACCATTCCTGAAATATTAGACCTGATTGGTCTTGGCAAAACAGCCAATAAGCAAATTAGTAAGTTCAGCAGTGGCATGAAGCAAAGAATTAAATTGGCCCAAGCTGTTTTTTCAGACACTCCAGTACTCTTACTAGATGAGCCTTGCACCAATTTAGACAAAGAGGGTTATGCACTCTATCAAATGCTCATTCAAAATTATTGCAACGACAAAATAGTCATCATTTGCAGCAATGAAGAAGCAGAAATTCATTTTTGCTCATCGAGGATTCATATCAACGACTACAAATAATTTATCTTCTACTTGCAATCAACAAATTGAGATCGGTATATTTTAGGTCAAATTTCTGGCTGATATAAATATCAGTTACAGAACCTTTAAACAAATACACCCCTTCTCTAACATTGAATTTATGCCATATCATTTCTTCTAAACCTCCTTCATCGCTAATTTCTAATAATAAAGGCATTAATACATTGCTAATTGCCTGAGAAGCAGTTCTAGCAAATCCACTGGGTATATTGGGTACGCAATAATGAATAACTCCGTGCTTTAAAAAAGTAGGCTCCTCATAACTGGTGAGTTCACTGGTTTCAAAACATCCACCTCTGTCAATGGCTACATCTATGATGATGCTATTTGGACGCATAGCAGCAACCATTTCTTCGGTTACTACCACTGGAGCCCTTCCATATTCATTGCTTAAAGCCCCTACTGCAACCTCACAGGTCTTTAACTGCTTGGCTAATATTCGTGGTTCTAATACACTGGTCCAAACACGTTGTCCCAAATTATTTTGCATTTGCTTTAATCGGTAAATATTATTATCGAAAACTTTTACCGAAGCACCCATTGCCAAAGCATTTCTGGTGGCACATTCGCCCACAATTCCTGCGCCAATAATAACCACTTTGGTAGGCGGAATTCCACTGATTCCACCTAATAAGACCCCTTTCCCTTCATTAAAACTGCTTAAGTATTGACCTGCAATTAACATGACCGCACTTCCTGCAATTTCACTCATACTTCTAACGATAGGATAAGTGCCACTATCATCTTTAAAATTTTCGAAGCTTAACGCAGTAATGCGCTTGACCATCATTTTTTCAATGATTTCTTTTTTTAAAGCAGAGTGATGTATGGGAGAGATAATAATTTGATTCATTTGCAACAAAGGAATATCATCCTCCACAGGTGGTGCACTTTTTACCAATATGGGGCATTGATACACTGCAGAACGATCATATACAATTTGTGCACCAGCTTCTGAATAATCCCTGTCTGAATAATGACTGCGCTCACCAGCGTTGTGCTCAATGGTAACCATATTTCCATTGGCTACTAAAACCCCTACTGCGTCGGGTGTAAGGGCTATTCGATTTTCTTGAAATGCAATTTCTTTGGGAATACCAATATGCAATTTTGCCCCTGGTGTTTTGATATCTAAAGTTTCCTCCATTGCCTCATATAGAAGCGAAGGACTAATACTTGGTTTGCTACTTGCCATGTTGAATGTTAAAGATTGAAGTTAACAAATTAAGCTTGTTCTTCAGGAATATACAAACGCCTGGTTTGGGCGTCTAATACTTCAAGGTATAAGTGAACTGTTTCTGGTCCTAATAAATTGGGTGCATTTTCTGGCCACTCTACAAAGCAATACGATCCGCTAGACAACAAATCTTCCACTCCCGCATCAATGGCTTCCGCTTCGGTTTTGAGTCGATACCAATCCATATGATACAGCGTGCCCGCAGTTGTACTTGAATATTCATTTACAATAGCAAAAGTTGGACTACTCAACGCATCCTTCGCCCCTAAATGCGCGCAAAGGGCACTAATAAAAGTGGTTTTACCTGCTCCCATTGGCGCATGAAAAGCCCAAACCTTATACTTCTGGCATTTTTTAAAAAATACCGCCGCTACACGATCTATTTGGTCAATGGTAAAAATTGCATCCATGATACAAAGATAGTTGGCTAAAGGGGAATATTATTCCAAACTCGCAAATGGGAGAGCAAAGGCTTTTGTAAATTTGAGTATGGAAAAAGTAAATTGGAAAGTTACAGGCATGAGCTGCACCAACTGTGCATTATCCATCGACCAATTCTTGAAGGAAAAAGGAATGGAAGAAGTTAAAGTCAACTTCATTGGAGGAGATGTGAGTTTTAATTTACCTGAAGGTGCAAATAAAACAACTATACAAAAAGGCATTCACGATTTAGGCTACCAAGTAAAAGGTGGTGAACAACTAGGAAATCCCAATAAACAATTATTTCAAACGCATTTACAAAGATTTGCTTTTTGTGCAGTCTTTACCATTCCATTGATGTTGCACATGATACCTGGCTTGCATATTCACTGGTTGATGAATCCTTACGTGCAACTTGCATTAACCATTCCAGTATTTATCTTGGGCATGGACTTTTTTGGAAGGAGTGGATTAAAGAGCCTACTTAAAGGAGTTCCAAATATGAATGTATTGGTTGCCATGGGTGCATTGGCTGCATTTGTCTACAGTTTATATGGCACACTAACCAATCAAGCCGATCAATACTTATTTTATGAAACTGCGGCTACCATTATCACATTGGTGTTTCTCGGAAATTGGATGGAAGACAAATCGGTAGAACAAACACAGGTTGCGTTAAACAAGCTGGCTAAGTCTCAAAAGACCATGGCCAATATGATTGCTTATGACAATGAACAAACGGAACATATTTTTCCAGTAGAAAGTACTTCACTTAAAACCGGTGATTTATTATTGATTAGAAGCGGGGAAGCGGTTCCAATGGATTGTAAGATTTTATCTGGAGAAGTATCGGTTGACGAATCAATTATTACTGGTGAATCTATTCCGGTTGAGAAAAAAGTGAAAGATATATTGATTGGTGGATCAACCATCGTACATGGTACAGTAAAAACCTATGTTACTGCAGTGGGCGAAGATTCTGTTTTAGGAAATATTCTAAAAATGGTTAAAGACGCCCAAACGGAAAAACCACCTGTTCAATTATTAGCTGATAAAATTAGTGCGATTTTTGTTCCAGTTGTAGTGGGTATTTCTTTATTAACTTTTGTTCTAAATTATACAATTGGTTCACAAGATTTTACAGCAAGCTTAATGCGCAGTATTGCCGTACTAGTAATTTCTTGTCCATGCGCAATGGGGCTTGCAACACCTGCAGCAATAGCTGTTGGATTAGGAA
>JAGOGG010000033.1 GCA_017996795.1 Sediminibacterium sp.
AATAGACTTATAGCTTTTATTTGCAGCAGTAGTTTTAACTAAATTCATTCCAAAATTTTCGTTTAAACTGCCACAGAAAATAATATTGATTTTGGTACTGTCTAAGACCGAATTAAAGCTGGCTATATTCGTGCTATCGGTTGCAGTAACTGTTTTTATTTTTAAAGGTAATCCGGGTGTTTTTTTATTGAGGTCTTTAAAAAGTCCTTCAATCATGTCTTCTAATCCCCCTTGTCTTTTTAGGTATAAAATGGGCTCAGTTGGATAGTTCTTTTGTAAATATTTAAAAATCCCTTCAACATGTGTGGTAAGCGTTGGATTCACTAATGCAAAGTAAGGATTCGCCTTTACTCCTCCATCATTGGGGTAAGTCATTGATATTAACGGAATTTGTTTGTTAAGTGCAAAATCCGCTAATGGCTTAATATCGTTTCTGTTATTAAAAGAAGCAATAATCATTGAAACATCTTGTAATGCTTCTGTTGATAATATTTGCTTTACTGATTGTGTATTACTCTTGCTGTCATAAAATAAAACAGTTAACAATTGGCCTTCTGCATTTAAAGAGTCAATGGCCAATTGTATACCATTATAAAAATCTAAACCAGGTAAAACGGTTCTAGGTAAATTGTTGTTTCCTAAAGAATAATTACTGCCATTAAATAGCGTATCTAAATATATTGGAGCAAACACGGCTATTTTCAAAGGAGCGGATTGCTGTGCCAATAAGCCATTGCCAGCTAATAAGATTAATAAGCTTAGTAAATATTTTTTTATCCGCATCTTCCTTTTAATTAGGTTCAACTATTCCCACTCAATAGTTGCTGGTGGTTTACTGCTTATATCGTATACTACTCTATTAATACCTCTGACGTTATTGATGATTTCGTTAGAAATATCAGCCAAGAATTCGTAGGGTAAATGAGCCCAGTCTGCAGTCATTCCATCAACAGATGTTACTGCTCTTAATGCTACAGTAAATTCATATGTTCTTTCATCTCCCATTACACCTACACTCTTAACTGGTAAAAGGATGGTACCCGCTTGCCAAACTTGTGTATATAAGCCTGCTTTCTTTAATCCATTGATGAAAATGGCGTCTGCTCTTTGTAATAAATCTACTCTTTCTGCGGTTACTTCTCCTAATATTCGAATTGCCAAACCTGGACCAGGAAAAGGGTGTCTGTTGATCATATCCGCTGGTATGCCAAGTTCTAATCCCACTTTTCTTACTTCATCCTTGAACAAATACCTTAAAGGCTCAATCAATGAAAGGTGCATTGTATCGGGCAATCCTCCAACATTGTGATGACTTTTAATGGTTTGTGATGGTCCATGAACGCTAACGCTTTCAATCACATCTGGATAAATTGTTCCCTGCCCTAGAAAAGATATATTTTGTAATTGAAGTGATTCAGTCTGAAATACATCAATAAATAATTTACCAATTGCTTTACGTTTTGCCTCTGGATCTGTTTGGTCTTTTAAAGCGGAGTAAAAAAGTTCTTTGGCATCCACTCCTTTTACATTTAATCCTATTGCATTATATGTTTCAAGTACTTGTTCAAATTCGTCTTTTCTTAATACACCATTGTCTACAAATATTCCATGTAATCTTGGTCCAATTGCTTTCGCAATCAATGTTGCAGCAACAGTGCTATCTACACCTCCACTTAAAGCCATGATCACTTGCTTATCGCCAATATCTTCTTTTAATTTAGCTACCGTTTCTTCTACAAAAGATGCAGGGGTCCAGTTTTGAGAACATCCGCATATATCAACCAGAAAGTTTTTAATCATTTTTTTGCCCTCTGTAGAATGGTATACTTCAGGGTGAAATTGAAAACCATATAATGGACAAGTGTCTGAACCTTCTTTCTTAAATGCAGCAACAGGAATGCTTTCTGTAGTTGCTAAAATGGAGAATCCTTCTGGTAAACTCTTAATGGAGTCGCTGTGGCTCATCCATACTTGAGATTTTAAACTGATTCCGTTGAATAGTTGGTCTTGCTGTTGAATATCCAACTGAGCTCTACCGTATTCTCTTTTATTTGATTTGTCAACTTTTCCTCCAAATACTTTAGCTGTTAATTGCGCACCATAACAAACCCCCAAAACAGGTAATTGGGCTATAAACGATGCAATATCTACTGAAGGAGCATTGTCTTCATTTACACTGAATGGAGAACCGCTTAAGATGATCCCTTTTAAAGTAGGATCAATGGTAAATGCCTTATGAAAAGGGATTATTTCACAATAAATATTTGCTTCACGAACTGCACGGGCGATTAACTGGGTATATTGACTACCAAAATCGAGAATCAGTATTTTTTCTGTCATGCGGCAAAGTTAATTCAATTTTACTTGTTCCCGTATGTATGCGCTTTTTTGCTACCTTTCGTGTACCATAATTTATTTAATATGAAAAGCAACATTTTTGCTTCTGTTTTGCTATCAATGGTTTTAGTTTCCTGTAATTGGATAGGGAAATCTATTCATGGGGATGGGAATATAGTAACCGAAAACAGGAAAGTCAACAAGGCTGAAAAAATAGTATTGAAAGGAAATTTCGATGTTGTTTTGGTGCCTGGTAATACCACATCCGTTTCAATTGAGACAGACGAAAATTTACAGAAATACATTCTTCTATCTGAGAGCAACGATGAACTGGTATTTAAAACCAAGTCTAAATTCAATTTAAAGTCGGATCATGGCATAAAAATTACCATTACCACGCCTAATTTAACGGGTATTTATTTGGCTGGATCGGGTAATGTAAGAGGTAATGGAAAGTTTACTGGAGGTAATGAACTTAAAATTGATATTGCCGGACAAGGAGATGTAGATTTAATGGTGAATACCCCTAAAATTGATGTGGATATTAAAGGGTCGGGAAATGTGAATTTGCAGGGTGAAACCAAAACGGCCTCTTTTGATATAGCAGGCACTGGGGATTGTAATGCAGAAATGCTAAAATCAGAGAATGCGTCTATTAAAATCGCTGGGAATGGGAATGTTAAAGTGTACGCCGATGTTTCACTTAATATAAAAATAATGGGCTCAGGGGATGTTTTTTATAAAGGAAATGCTGAAGTGAGTCAAAAAATTGTTGGGGCAGGTAACGTTAAAAAAATTGATTAATGGAAAAACGGTATAAAATTTTGTTGGCTGAAGACGAAGCAAAATTGGCTAAAGCTATTCAGGATGAATTAATTCGGGTTGGTTATGATGTAGACGTTGCTGAAAACGGCTTAGAAGCTGATAAAATGTTTATGGTGAATGACTATTCAATGGCATTGCTCGATATCAATTTGCCAGGAAAAAATGGAATGGCACTTTGCAGTGATATTAGAAAAAGAAGTACCAATATTCCCATAGTTATGCTAACAGCAGTTGGGGAAATACATGATAAAGTTGCCGCTTTTAATATGGGAGCCGATGATTATTTGGTAAAGCCTTTTCACTTTGATGAGTTGTTTGCAAGACTTAAAGTATTGTTTAAAAGAACAGATACTGTTGAAAAACACGAAAAGCTGGTATACGCTGATTTAGAAATCGATTTCAAGCTCAAATCGGTTGTAAGAAGTGGTATTAGTATCAATCTTACTTCGAAAGAATTTACCCTATTGACTTTATTGGTAAGAACCCCAGAACGAGTGATTTCAAAGCAAGAAATCCTAGAAAAGGTATGGGATTTAAGTTTTGATACAGGAACCAATACCATTGAAGTGTATATCAGTTTTCTGAGAAATAAAATTGATAAACCTTTTAGTACAAAGCTTATTCATACTAAGCCAGGGTTTGGTTACTTTATAAAGTAATTACATGAATTTAAAGCTTCGGTTTGCACTGCTTTTTACCAGCTTTGTTGCGTCCATTTTATTAATAGCTTGTACCAGTATTTATTTTTTGTATTCAACTTACAGAGAAGAGGATTACTATAGTCGAGTTCAATCCGAAGGTGACGATTTGTTCGATATCTATACCAATCTAAAATCAAAATCTCCTTTTGTAACTCAAGAGCAAGTATTTGCCTTACACAGGATAGAGTTAGTGAATGAACGGCTTTATATTTTAGACTCAATAGGTAAATTAGAATTTATTATTGGAGAAAACAGTCCAATGACTCTGCCCAACTTCAATTTGAAAGTACTCAAAACAAAAGGAGTTCTAAAATTTTCGAATCAAAATGAATACCAGATAGTAGTGATGTATAAAGCATCACAAAAAAAAATCTTAATTTCTGCGGCATACGATAGAGTGGGTTTTAGAAAATTAAATACCATAAAGTTGATACTTTTTGGGGTGTTTGGGGGCTCATTATTGTTAACTGCTGTAATGTCCTTTTTATTTGTTCACCAAGCCATCAAGCCAATAGTAGAATTAAGCAATCAAATGCAGCGGACCAATGAGTTGAATTTATCGGAGCGAATTTTTGTAAAGCCAGCAAAAGATGAGATCAATGCAATTGCGCAAAATTTTAATGCAATGCTTGAAAGAATTAAAACTGCATTTGAATTTAGAAAAAGCTATGTGCATCACACATCGCATGAATTAAGAACACCTCTTGCAGTAATGTTATCTCAAACAGAAGCGGCATTGAATAGTAATTATGATGTTGCGGGATATAGGAAAGTATTGATGTCTTTAAAGGAAGATCAACAAAATTTGATTGAATTAACCAATTCATTGTTATTGATTTCTCAAAATGAGCAAATTGAATTCATGGATGAGTGGCCATATTTGCGAATTGATGAATTGTTATTTGATACAGTTGCTTATTTCAATAAAAGTTTTCCTGATGCTAAAACGGCTTTTTCTTTTGACAATTTACCTTCAGATGATGAGCAGCTAATGGTGAAGGGGAATGAGGCTTTGCTAAGAGCCGCTTTTATTAATCTTATGAAAAATGCGTACTTATATTCTGATGATCAATCGGTAAGTATTCGACTAATTACTGATAATAAAACGGTGAGAATCAAATTCCAAAATAAAGGAGATCAATTAAGTATAGAAGAAGCAGAGAAAATGATGATTCCTTTTTTTAGGGGCAGTAATGTGGGAAAGAAAAAAGGATTTGGACTTGGCTTAGCAATTATTAACCGCATCATCCTCATTCATAAAGGTAGTCTAACTTATAAAGCTATTTCGGAGAACTTGAATAGTTTTGTAGTCATCTTACCAGTCAAAAAATAAAAAAAGCCAATCAGTTGATTGGCTTTAACTATTTAAAGTAAGTAAGCAATTATGCTAATGCAGTTGCTTTCTTCACTAATTTACTCTTCAAATTGGCGGCTTTATTCTTATGGATGATTCCACGTTTTGCCAACTTATCGATCATAGAAATAACATCAGGAAGTTTTTCTTCATATCCTTTCTTTTCTGCGCTTGTTTTTAGGTCACGGATAGCGTTACGGGTAGTTTTACCATAGTAACGGTTACGGTCACGGCGCTTAGCGGCTTGTCTGACGTCTTTCTTTGTAGCTGAGTGATTTGCCATTTTCTATTTTTTTCAGGACGGCAAAGGTAGGGGCTTTCTAACAAATTTCAAATTTAAATTACAAAAAACTAGAAAATTACTGAATTTAAGTAAAACGACTGCTGTGTATAAATTAGTGGGTTTTAGCTTATTTTTTGGTTTATTTTCTGCCCCCAATGACCGATATTTGCGAACAATTTAGATTGAAAAGCTGCATAAATAAGCCAAATGAAGGATTTTTCGTACATCACCAATTCACATCCGGCGTTCATAGAGGGTCTTTACCAGGACTTTTTAACCAATCCCGAGAGCGTTGACCCCGATTTGAGGAAGTTTTTTGAGGGTTTTGACTTTGCTGTCGCAGGTAATTATACTGCAGGCCAAGGGTCTATTGAAGGAGGGGCAACCGCTTCAACAGATTGGATGAGGGAAATTAAAGTATATAGGCTTATTCTGGGCTACAGAAATAAAGGGCATTTAATTGCAAAAACCAATCCTATTAGAACCAGAAAAGATAGAGGGGCTAATTTAGACTTGAGTTTCTTTGGTTTGTCTGAGTCAGATTTAAATACGGTTTTCCAAGCTGGAAATTTGATTGGCTTGGGGGCCACTTCTTTAAAAAATATCTTAGCGCATTTACAAAATACCTATGCCAATCATGTTGGTATAGAGTTCAAATATATTAGTGACCAAAAAAGAGTTGATTTTTTAACGGCTGAAATGGAGCAACATTTTGCTAAGCCGTTGCCATTAAACAAAAAACAACGAATCCTTGAGAAGTTGAATCAAGGTGTGATGTTCGAAAAGTTTTTGCACACAAAATATATTGGGCAGAAAAGGTTTTCATTAGAAGGTGGAGAAACAACGATTGCTGCATTAGATGCCATCATCAATACTGCTGCCAATCATGACATTCAAGAAGTGGTAATTGGCATGGCGCATAGAGGAAGGTTAAATGTGTTGGCCAATATCATGGGGAAAACCTATGAGCAAATTTTCAGTGAATTTGAAGGAACTGCTACTATAGATCAAACCATGGGAAGCGGTGACGTTAAATATCATATGGGTTATGGCAGTGAAGTAAAAACCATCGATGATAAAACGATTCATTTAAAATTAATGCCCAACCCTTCCCATCTTGAAGCAGTGGATCCGGTGGTAGTTGGTTTTGCTAGAGCAAAAGCCGATCTAATTTCAGAAAGTCATTTTGAGAATATTTTGCCCATTTTAATTCATGGTGACTCTTCTGTAGCAGGTCAAGGAATCGTTTATGAAGTTTTACAAATGAGTAAACTTCGTGGCTATTATACGGGCGGTACCATTCACTTTGTGATTAATAACCAAATTGGTTTTACAACTGATTTTGATGATGCAAGAAGTGCGGACTATTCTACTTCAGTTGCTGCAATGGTTCAAGCACCTGTTTTACATGTTAATGGAGACGATGCAGAAGCCGTAGTTAAGTGTGCTGAAATTGCAACAAGATATAGGGATCAATTTCATTCCGATATTTTTATTGATATGGTATGTTATAGAAAACATGGCCATAATGAGGGGGATGATCCAAAATATACGCAACCTCAATTGTATGCGCTAATTGATAAGCATCAGAATCCAAGAGAAATATATACGCAATTTCTTATTGAAAACGGAACCACGGATGCGCAAGATTTAGCCAAAGGCATGGAGAAAAAATTCTGGTCAGATTTACAAGAAAGACTAGATGAAGTAAAACAGAATCCACTCCCTTATAAATACCAACCACCAGAATTAATTTGGAAGTCTTTTGAAAAAGCAACTCCAGCCAATTTCGAATACTCGCCTTCAACAGCGATTGATGAAAATCAGTTTAGTATGTTGTTCAACGGTTTAATGAAATGGCCTGCAGATTTGAAGCCTCTAAAGAAAATCGAGAAATTAATTCAAGATAAAATTAAATTATTCGAAACAGAAGGTAAGATTGATTGGGCAACTGCAGAATTAATGGCTTATGGATCTATCTTAACGGATGGAAATATTGTAAGAATGAGTGGCCAAGACGTAAAGCGCGGAACATTTAGTCATCGCCACGCAGTTATTAGAGATGAAGAAACCAACCAAGAATACAACCGACTTAATCACTTTAAAGAAGGTCAACAACAATTTAGAATCTATAATTCATTGCTAAGTGAATATGGTGTATTAGGATTTGAATATGGTTATGCTATGGCCAATCCCAATGCCTTGGTTATATGGGAAGCACAGTTTGGAGATTTCTGCAATGGTGCACAAACCATGATTGATCAGTTTATTGCAGCTGGTGAGCAAAAATGGCAGCGCCAGAATGGATTAGTGATGTTACTGCCTCATGGTTATGAAGGCCAAGGTCCTGAGCATAGTAGTGCAAGGATGGAGCGTTTTCTTCAAATGTGTGCAGAACTAAATATGGTTATTACCAATATCACCAGTGCTGCTAATTTATTCCATGCATTCAGAAGACAAGTGAGTTGGAATTTTAGAAAGCCTTTAATCAATTTTTCTCCGAAAGCCAACTTAAGAAATCCGGGAACATACAGTGCCAAAGAAGCATTTACTTCGGGTGGATTTAAAGAGTTGATTGATGATTCATTTGTAACCGATCCATCAGCTGTTAAAAAAGTATTGTTCTGTACTGGTAAACTCTATTTTGAATTGGCAGATAAACAACTCAAGGAAAATAGAACAGATATAGCGATTGTTCGGTTAGAACAAATTTATCCATTGCCTTACCAGCAACTAGATTTATTGTATAAGAAATACCATAAAGCAACCTGGTTCTGGGTGCAAGAAGAACCTTTGAATATGGGTGCTGCTGGATTCTTACAAACCAATTTAAAAACCATCAATTTTGGTGTAATCAGTAGAAATGCAAGTGCTGCAACTGCAACTGGTTACGCAAAAGTGCATGCACAAGAACAAGCAGAAATTATTGATACTGCATTTAATATTTAAAGCATTTAATCACTAGAACTACCTATTTATACCATATTAATACATCGTTATGATCGAAATAAAAGTACCAACAGTTGGAGAATCAATTAATGAAGTAACCCTTTTGAAATGGACTAAAAAAGATGGAGAATGGGTAGAACGTGACGAAGTGATTGCAGAGTTAGAAAGTGAAAAAGCCACTTTTGAAGTAAATGCAGAGAAAGCAGGTATACTCACAACAATTGGTAAAGAAGGGGATACGTTGAATGTTGGCGATGTACTAGCAAATATTGATGAAACTGCTGCAAAACCTGAAGGGGTAACTGCTCCAGTTGCTGCTGCACCAATACCTGCAGCTCCTGTTAATCAAGCTGCAGTAACTGCTGTATCCAATGATATCAAAGCAAGCCCGGTGGCTTCAGCAATCATAGCAGACAAAAAAGTAGATACTAAATCAATTACCCCTTCCGGGACAGGTGGTAAAATAATGAAGCAAGATGTTTTAGATGCTTTGAATAATCCAGGCAAAAAATCTTTTGCAGCTGATGGAGCATTGTTTAGTAGAAATGTGCGTCAAGAAAAAATGAGCGCATTGCGTAGAACCATTAGTAGAAGATTGGTAGAATCTAAAAATACTACAGCTATGCTCACCACTTTTAACGAAGTGGATATGACGCAAATAATGGAAATACGAAAACAGTATAAAGATAAATTTAAAGAAGGGCATGGGGTGAATTTAGGATTCATGAGTTTCTTTGCAAAAGCATGTGCAATTGCTTTAGGAGAGTGGCCTTCTGTAAATGCGTATATTGACGGAGATCAAATCATTTATCATGATTATGCCGATATTAGTATTGCTGTAAGTACACCTAGAGGGTTAACTGTTCCAGTAATGCGCAATGTAGAAAGCCTAAGTATGGCCGACATTGAAAGAAAGGTTGTAGAATTAGCTGGTAAAGCAAGAGATAGTAAATTAACTGCTGAAGAATTGCAAGGGGGTACTTTTACGATTACCAATGGTGGTGTATTTGGAAGTTTAATGAGCACTCCAATTATTAACATTCCACAGAGTGCTATTTTAGGAATGCACAAAATTCAAGAACGACCGATGGCAATAAATGGTCAAGTGGTTGTAAGACCAATGATGTACTTGGCATTAAGCTATGATCACCGAATTATTGACGGTAGAGAAAGTGTAAGCTTTTTGGTTCGCGTAAAGGATCTTTTAGAAAACCCTGCTTTATTATTAATGGGTAAAGATCCTGTGAAGGCATTATTAGAATTATAGTGAAGTACGCTGAAAATTATTTACGTTCCGCTGCTGTAATTATAACTGCATATAATGGCGATACACCTTTTGCTGGGTATTTAAAAACGCATTTTGCTGCCAATAAAAAATTTGGCTCAAAAGATCGAAGGTTTATTTCTCAAATTTGTTTTAGTTATTTTAGAACAGGCAATTCCATGGTTGGAATTGATATGGAGCTGGCATTAAAAGCTGCACTGTATCTCTGCAATAATGAACCAGGTGTATGGGCTGATTTATTTGATGAGCATTGGCTGAAAAATTGGCATTTGGCTGTGCACCAACGAATTGATTTTGTAAAAAATCATCTTGCTTATTTTAATCCAACTCAACTATTTCCTTTTGTATCTTTTTTAAGTAAGACTATTGAAGTTGACAAATTTTGTGAATCTTATTTAATTCAACCAGACTTATTTATTCGGGTTCGGCCTGGTAGATTGCCCAATGTTATTAAAGCATTAGCCAATGCTGGAATTGAATATAAAGCAATTTCTGAATCATGCTTTGCTTTACCCAATGGTACAAAGTTAGAAGGTGTAGGAGAATTAGACAAAGACTATGTTGTTCAAGATTATAGTTCTCAACAAACGGCTCAAATTATGGAAGCAGGTAAGCAAATGCGTAAAGGCAAAGATGCTTCTGTTGATATATGGGATTGCTGTGCAGCAAGCGGTGGAAAATCTATTTTGGCAAGAGATGTTTTAGGTAATATGGAACTAACTGTATCTGATATTCGTAAGAGTATAATACAAAATTTGGCTCAACGATTTGAAAGGGCAGGTATTCGAAAATACCAATCTTTAATTGCCGATTTAAGTAAGCCTATTTCAGCTCCTGAATTGGCAGGAATGCAGTTTGATTTTATTATTTGCGATGCTCCTTGCAGCGGTAGTGGAACATGGGGTAGAACGCCAGAACAATCGACACAATTTAATGATCTTCAAATAACTGTTTTTCAGCAGTTGCAGCAACAGATCGTTCAAAATGTTTTGCCCAAACTTCGTAGCAACGGTTATTTTTTATACATTACTTGTTCTGTTTTTGAAAGGGAAAATGAAGCAATGATACCATTTATTGAAAGTCGTTTTCCTTTTATGAAAGCAGTTGAACATAGGATAATAAAAGGATATGATGTTAAAGCAGACACCATGTTTGTGGCACTTTTTAAGAAGTTGAATTAGCCATTTAATATCAATTCTCCTCTCTGAATAATACCTCCTCCAATCACATCATTGCCTTCATAAAAAACAGCACTTTGTCCGGGAGCAATGCTTTTTACATTTTCGTAAAATCTAGCACGAATAATGCCATTGGGTTCATTGTATAAATTGCTGAGTGCACCTTTATCTTTGTAACGTATTCTGGTATTGGCTTCCATTCCATCTGTAATACCATCATATTTAATCCAATTTAGTTTGCCAACCATCATATCATTTTGCTCCAAGTCAGATTCGTCACCTAAAACAACCGTATTGGTTGTTGGGTTAATAGAAGTTACATAAACTGGATGCCCCATGGCTATATCTAATCCCTTCCTTTGTCCAATGGTATAAAAAGGGTAACCCTTATGTTGTCCTAGTTTTTTTCCTGTTTTATCTACAAACCATCCTCCAGCTACTTGCTCTTCCAGGCCGTCTACTCTTCTTTTTAAAAAGCCTCTGTAATCATTATCTGGAACAAAGCAAATTTCATAACTCTCACTTTTCTTTGCTAATTCTGGGTATCCCATATCCATCGCCATCTGTCTGATGGCAGATTTATGGTACCCCCCCAATGGCATCATGGTTCTACTCAGCAATTCCTGGTCTAATCCCCAAAGAACATAACTCTGGTCTTTTGTTTCGTCTAATCCTTTACTAATAACATATCGGCCATTTGTATGCTGTCTAATTTCGGCATAGTGTCCTGTGGCTATATAATCACAACCTAATGCATTGGCCCTTTTAAGTAATGCCCTCCATTTAATATGTGTGTTGCACATAACACATGGGTTAGGTGTTCTGCCTGCTAAATACTCTTCAACAAAATTTTCAATTACAAAGTCGCCAAATTCTTCACGTATGTCTAATATGAAATGAGGGAATCCATGGTGAACAGCTGCTTGTCTGGCATCGTTAAAGGAATCAATATTGCAACAGCCCGTTTCTTTGGTACTGCTGCCACTGCTTGCATAGTCCCATGTTTTCATAGTTATGCCTATCACTTCATATCCTTCGTGGTGAAGCATTAAAGCCGTAACGGTACTGTCGATACCCCCGCTCATTGCCACCAGTACTTTCCCTTTACGGCTCATTTTGATCATTGTTTATGCAAAAGTAGAACATCGAACCCAAAAATGGTTTTCGGATTACGATAATAACCGTTAAAAAGAAAAAGGATCCGCGGATAATACGCATTTTACTTAATTTCAATTTTTAGACATTGATAAAAAAACAGCTATGATTAAATTAACCGCAATCGGTAATCTAGGAAAAGATGCCATTTTAAATAATGTAAATGGCAAAAATGTGATCAATTTCACTGTTGCTCATACTGAACGTTATAAGGATGCTCAAGGGAATCAAAAGGATAAAACTACTTGGGTAGACTGCGCTTACTGGACTGAAAGAACTGGTATTGCCCCTTATTTAAAAAAAGGCACACAGGTTTATGTTGAAGGTCAACCAGATGTAAGAACGTATACTACTAAAGAAGGAACCAATGGTGCTACTTTATCTTTAAGAGTGATTAGTGTTCAATTATTAGGTAGTAAAAGCAACGATGCCGCTCCATCATCTGGAGGGTATAATACTGGGGGATATCAACCAGCTCCTGCTGTAAATGCAGCTCCTACTTCTGCATCAAACGATATTACTGAGCCATTTGATGATTTGCCATTTTAGTAAGCATTAATTGCTTCGTACATTGCAGTTATGGAAAAGGTATTCCAATACGAGCAACTATATTCTTTCACCCATGCTGTATTCATCGGCATGGGTTGTTCTTTTGAACATGCTACCATTGCTACTAAAGTATTGCTATCAGCCGATTTGCGCGGAATAGATAGTCATGGAGTTGCACGATTGAGTGGCTATGTTCGGCTTTGGCAAGCTGGTAGAATAAATGCACAGCCCAATATTAGAGTAATACATGAAACTCCTTCTACTGCAGTAGTAGATGGGGATCAAGGCTTAGGCCTAGTGGTAGCCCCTTTTGCTATGGAAATTGCTATGCAAAAAGCAGCAGCCGTAGGAACAGGATGGGTGGCAGTACAAAACTCCAACCATTTTGGTATAGCGGGTTATCATGCAATGATGGCTGTAGAAAAAGATATGATTGGGATGGCCATGACGAATGCAAGTGCCTTGGTTGCCCCAACTTTTTCAAAGGAAAAAATGTTGGGTACCAATCCTATAGCAGTAGCTATTCCTGCAAAAGATCAACCTCCGTTTGTTGCAGACTTTGCTACTACTACTGCAGCCAATGGAAAGTTGGAAATATTACAGAGAAAAGGCCAGGATACTCCATCAGGATGGGTGCAAGACTTGCAAGGACAATCTAGTACCGATGCCAACATTTTAAAAAAAGACGGAGCTTTATTACCATTGGGCTCAGATAGAGAACATGGTAGCCATAAGGGTTATGCTTTGGGAAGTATTGTTGATATTTTTTCTGCCGTTTTAAGCGGTGCTTCTTACGGTCCTTGGGCGCCTCCCTTTCCTGCTTATATTCCAATGCCGGCTAATATGCCAGGCAAGGGATTAGGTCATTTTTTAGGAGCAATGCGGGTAGACGCATTTAGGCCAGCTGAAGATTTTAAAAACCATATGGATCATTGGATCAATCGTTTTAGAAATGCAACACCAATAGAAGGTCAAGAGAAAGTAATTATTCCTGGTGACCCAGAGAGAGAAATGGAAATGATTAGAATGAAAATGGGTATTCCATTATTGCCGATTATAGTGGAAGATCTTGAAAAAACTGGTGCCATTTTTGAAGTATCATTAAATAAATAATCCCCAATGAAATTACGTCCAAATTTGTTGGTTATCTTCTTAGGGTTTTTATTGCTTCAATCTTGTGCCACTGCTAAAAAGGAAGAATTGGATTCATTTCCGCTATTATCTGAAGCAGAATGGAATCAATTGTTTCCGCATATAAATGGGGGCGATAGTGCCAATACACCTTTTTATAGCTATGCTGCTTTTGTAAAAGCAACAAAGCGATTCCCTGAATTTTTAACAGACGGTTCTTTAGAATTAAAGAAAAGAGAACTTGCTGCATTTTTAGCAACGATATCACATGAAACAGGGGGTGGGGACGAAAGGGATATTGCTCATTTTTACGATTATGGATTATACTATAAGGAGGAATTGGCTTGTTTAAATGGGTGCGAACATTATTCTGATACCACCGATATTAATTTTCCTCCTGTTAAAGGCAAGTCTTATCATGGAAGAGGTCCCATTCAATTGAGTTGGAATTATAATTATGGGTTGTTTAGTGAAATGGTTCTTAACAACAAAGACAGTTTATTAAATCATCCTGACTTATTAATCTCTAATCCAGAATTGAGTTTTGCAACTGCAATTTGGTTTTGGGTAACACCCCAAGAACCTAAACCGTCTTGTCATGAAGTAATATCAGGTAAATGGGTGCCTACAACTACAGATAGCTTAGCTGGGCGTAAACCTGGCTTTGGTGCAGTGATGAATATTGTTAATGGAGGTCTCGAATGCGGTGGGGTAGAATCCGTGAAAAATAAATTTAGGCTTCAATACTATTTAGCCTTTTGTAAAAAAATGAAAGTGGATCCAGGCCCCAATATTAGCTGTAATTCGCAACAACCATACGGCCAATAATTCCATTGATAGCGTTACATTTGCAGCAAATTAGACGCGATGATGAAAGTTATGAAGTTTGGTGGTACCAGTGTGGGTAAGCCAGAACGTATGCATGAAGTGGCCAAATTAATCACAAGAAATTTAGATAATAAAATTGTAGTTCTTAGTGCATTAAGTGGAACAACCAATTCATTAGTTGAGATCAGTAATTTTTTAGCACATGGGAATCGTGAAGGTGCAAAAAATACAATAGAAAAATTACATCAACATTTTAAAGCGTTTATACAAGCGCTGGTTCAAAAAGAAGAAAATAGAAAAAATGCCAACCAAATAATT
>JAGOGG010000202.1 GCA_017996795.1 Sediminibacterium sp.
ATTGCATCGTGCACAATATTTTAATACAGTTGACGGTGAAAGGGTAAATGGGTTAGAAAAAATTGTGAATTATGGTCAAGTACAACAGAGCTTAAGTTCTGGCACTACCAATACCCTTTTTGGCGATTTGCCCGGAGCTATGCATGTTCCCAAACCTAAGATAGCCCCTTGTGAGCCTTGGACTTTAACAGAGCTCTTAAATTATGAGAAAGAAGTTACTGGCATGTTCATGAGTGGTCATCCATTGGATCATTTCAGGTTCGAACTAAAACACTATGAGATCACTAGTATTGCAGACTTTAACGAAGTGAGAGATGCGTTGGTAGAAGGGTCTAGTTTGGGTAAAATGTATCGTGTTGCTGGATTGGTAACAGATGTGCAACATCGTATGACCAAAACAGGTAAGAATTTTGGATCTTTTGTAATTGAAGATTACAGTGGGAAAACAGAGTATATGTTATGGAGTGAAGATTATATCAAATACAAAGACTATTTAGAAAAGGGCCAGAATATTTTATTAAACGGGTACTTTAGGAATCGGTATAATCAACCCAATTTATTTGAATTCAAAATCAGCAGTATGTCTTTACTTGAAACAGTGAAGCAACAATTAACACGTTCTGTTGAAATTAATATGCATCCTTCTGCAGTAACACCTGCCATGGTTGGATTTATCGAGAAAAATTTAAAGACTTATCCTGGAAAGAGTACACTTCGAATTAATATCATGGAGCCCAAAGAGAATCTGAAAATTAGTATGTATACCATCGAAAGGGGATTTCAGATGAATGAAGAAATGGCTGATTATCTAATGAACAACCTTGATGTGGAGGTTAAAGTGGGTCTTGTAAGTTAAAGATTGCCAAATTCAACGCAATCAACCTTGAATTTTTGCGCTCATCCTTAATATTATTGGAAAGCTTAAAACATTGCCTTTATTTTAAATAAAACAAGGGCAGATGCAAAATTTATCAAGTCCACAAAGAATTCAAACAGTTGACGCATTGCGCGGCATGGCATTGTTAGGTATTCTATTGGCTCATATGGTGTATTGGTACAATGCTGGGCCATTGCCTGGGGAACTCTATGGAAAGTTTAATGGAATTGGGAGTCAGGTAGTCAGCATTTTGAACGATATATTAATTTCCGGAAAATTTTTTGCATTTTTTTCATGCTTATTTGGGTTGAGTTTTTACCTACAGATGAATAGTATGGCCCTAAAAAGCCAAGATTTTGTTTGGCGTTTTGCATGGCGCATACTGGTGATGGGGATGATTGGTTTAATACACCATGCATTTTGGCGTGGAGATATTTTATCCATTTATGCACCCCTTGGGTTATTATTGTTGCTAACCAGAAAATGGTCAGATCGTTGGGTGCTTATCATTGGAATCCTCTTTGCATTTAATATTCCCCATAAATTGATTGAACTAGTGCATCTTCTACAACCTGTAAGGAATGCACCTAAAGTTTTGCCATCCAATCAGTATGATCAAGAAGCAAAAGCTTTTTATGCAATAGTTAAAGGCAATAGTTGGGTGAATATTTGGGTAGATAATTTGAAAAATATAGATACAAAATTTGACTTTCAATTCAATAGTGGAAGGATCTATATCACTTTCGGCTTTTTTTTATTGGGTATGTATTTAGGTCGATTAAATTGGCTTAACAATATCAACGATTCGCTTCCAAGATTTAAAGCGATGATGAAAAAAGGACTTTGGGTTTGTTTGGCTCTGTTGTTAACAGGACTAGGTATTATTTTAAGCAATGAACTCTTTAAGTTGGGTTGGCAAGAAAACCGCATGGTTGGGTTTCTGTTTAACATTTTGTATGATGCTTTTAATGCAGTTTTAGTAATTGTATACATTACTGGTTTTAGTATCCTTTTAAACAAGAAGAGTTGGAAAACGGTGACTGGCTGGTTTGCAGCAATAGGCAAAATGGCTTTGACCAGCTACCTGACTCAAACTTTGTTTGGTCTACTACTATTTTTTGGTGTTGGTTTGGGATTGACCGGCAAAACAGCCCCATGGCTAAACTGGTTGATAGGGTTTGCCTTTTTTGCCATTCAAGTTGTGCTGAGTAAGTGGTGGCTAAAACATTATCAATACGGACCCATTGAATGGTTTTGGCGTTCAGTTACTTATTTTAAGTGGTTCCCGATGAAAAAACAATAAGAATCTCTGCCCCAATGGCAGAAAAATCGGCCAAAACAAACTTGTCACATTGGTGGAAAAGTCAAATGAGCAGTTCCTATGCTTTGGTAGTAAATTTGATTTAAACAAACGTATAAAACAATAAATATGGCATTAGAATTAACAGACGCGAATTTCCAAGCAACTGTATTGGACAGCGATAAATTAACCGTAGTAGATTTCTGGGCAGAATGGTGTGGACCTTGTAGAGCCATTGGACCAGTTATTGAAGAATTGTCTAAAGAATACGACGGTAAAATAAATGTAGGAAAAGTAAACGTAGACCATAATCCTAATTTGAGTGTGAATTACGGTATCACTTCAATCCCTGCCATCTTATTTATCAAGGGTGGTCAGATAGTTGACAAACAAATTGGAGCTGTTCCCAAATCTGTTTTAGACAAAAAAATTCAAGCACACATGTAGTGATTCCGTATCTTTCAAACCTAATCTATTACCAACTGATTGTATATGGAAAGGTTTCAAGGAATTATTGGGATTATATTGATACTGGGCATTGCATTTTTGTTTTCTAATAACAAACGAAGAATTAACTATAGACTGGTTTTTAGTGGCATATTACTGCAGATTTTCATAGCAGTAATGGTACTCAAAGTACCGCCTGTAACCCGCTTTTTTCAATTGCTCGGACATGGGATGGAAAAAATTGAACGGTTTGCTAGAGAAGGTGTAGCGTTTGTGTACAGTGGAATAATGGTCAATGCTCCGGATGGAGTGAAGAATTTTAGTCAGGGTGGATTTGTTTTTGCATTTAGTGTTACCGCAACCATTATTTTGGTTTGTGTATTAGTAGCCATTTTATATCATTTTGGAGTAATGCAGTTCATTGTATCTGTCATTGCCAAAGCCATGAACTTTATCATGCGCGTAAGCGGAGCCGAAGCACTCAGTAATGTTGCTTCGGCTTTTGTTGGTCAGGTAGAAGCACAAGTGATGATTCGCCCTTATTTAAGTACCATGACTAAGAGCGAATTACTCGCAAGTATGAGCGGAAGTTTGGCTTGTATTGCTGGTGGAATTTTGATTGTATATGCCAATATGGGTGCGAAAGCAGAATATTTACTTACAGCAAGTTTAATGGCTGCACCAGGGGCATTGGTGATTTCTAAAATAGTGTTCCCAGAAACAGAAGAGTCTCAAACCATGGGGAAAGTAAAGCTGGAGGTAAAAAGCCCTTACAGCAATATCATTGATGCCATATCTCATGGGGCCAGTGATGGTATGAAAATTGCGTTGAATGTAATAGCCATGTTGATTGGTTTTATTGCATTGATTGCTTTAATTAACTATTGTATTGGGTTAATTATTCCTGGAGTTACATTAGATGTTATTTTTAGTAAGATTTTCTATCCAATGACTTGGGCCATGGGTGTGCCACAAGTAGATATTGCCAATGCTGCATCTTTATTGGGTCAAAAATTGACGATTAATGAATTTGTGGCATTCAATAATTTAACTACCAAAACCATTCCCATAGTTTCTGAAAAGGGCTTACTGATTGTAAGTATTGCCATTTGTGGTTTTGCCAATTTCAGTAGTGTTGGTATGCAAATTGGCGGTATTGGAGAGCTGGCACCTACACGTAGGGCCGATTTAGCCAAGTTGGGATTACGAGCACTGTTATGCGGAACCCTTGCTTCTTATTTGTCTGCAACAATTGCGGGCATTCTGATGTTTTAATGGCGTAAATTTGCAAAAAATTTGGAGCCATGAATATAGAAGCAGTTAAGGTATTGGTA
>JAGOGG010000203.1 GCA_017996795.1 Sediminibacterium sp.
TGTACTTAATACGGGTGCCTTAGGTGCAACTGCTTGAAAATGTTCGGTGGCTGTAATCAACATAGCTCCATCTGCTCCCATTGAAACGGCCATTGCTTTACAAGAACCAGCCGCAATCACTTCACGGGCTGTTGCAATCACATCTGAAATTGCAATCCATTCTTTACCTACTAAAGAAGCCAATTCGCGCAAATTGGGTTTGATTAAATACAAGCCTTCTTTAACTGCTGCTTTTAATGCTTCCCCAGATGTATCTATAATTAATTTTGCATTCAACTGTTCTGCAATGATGGCTATTTCATGAAATACTGAATTGGCTGTTCCTGGAGGCAAACTTCCACTTACCACAATATAATCTGCATGCGAACAATTACCAATGGCTTGCATCAACAAACCTAATTCTTGATTAGAAACCGATTCTCCTGGCATCCCAAATCGGTATTGCAATTTTTTGTCTTCATCAAACACCACAAAATTTTCTCTTGTGTCTCCTTCCGTTGTAATGGCAGTGAAATCAACTTGCTCTTTGGTGAGCAATGCTTCCAATGTTTTTCCCGTATATCCTCCTGATAAAATGATGGCTTCTGATGCTATCCCCAATTTTTTCAAAGCCCTTGAAATATTGATGCCACCACCCCCGGGCTCAACTTTAGATGAGAGAGCTCGCAACTTTTTTTCTGGCACCAATTCAGGTACTGAAATACTTTTATCTAATGCGGGATTCAGGGTAATGGTTACAATTCTTGCCATACTGTGAAATTACAGCAATTGCTTCATCTCACGCAAAGCAGCTGGTAAGAATATACCTGTGGGAACACTGTTCATTATTTTTAAATCAATCGATATGCTGCTTTCGTTGTCTAGAAAAGCCAACACATTACTGGCTTTATTTTTTTTGAATATAGATGCAAATATTTCGTCTCCTTGCATTTTTTGAAAATGTAAAACATGCAATAAAACAGCATCGTACAAATGTCCTTTTGAATCTTTCAACGATTTCCCAAAAGAAAGATCTTTACCTTTTTTGATGGCATCAATCAAAGCAGCTGTTCTTTTTTGAATAAACTTAAATGCATACCCACTACTGGCTTTTGCTTGTCCGCCTGCAATTCCAATGAATATATTATTTCCCTTTGCGTATGAAAATTGTTTGGTAGTCATAGGAATCACCCCTTTCTCTTCATGCAAAATTTCATAGTCGGCTATTTGCAAGGTTTCCCCTATATATTTTTTCAACGCTTCATTGTATGCATTATCTTCTAATAATTGCTCGGTAAACAAAGTGTACTCTACTAATGCAGTATTGGCAGAAGTAGGTAGTACATACATAAAAGTGGTTCCATGTTCTTGACTTACCCTGAAATCCATGAATATGGCTTTACTTGAATCAAAACAATCCGTTGCTGTTTTAATTTCCCATCCTTTAAAATGTTGTAAAAAATGATACTCGTGAGCAGCTGTTTTGATGGGTTCAAATAAAATACTGCTGAATACATAATCCGCATAAATGATTTCACCATCAGCTAACTCAATACCCGCTATTTCATTTGTAGCTACTATTTCAAAAGTGGTATCCACTAGTTTTTTAACTGTTGTTTTTCGCCATTCAATATTGGGTGACGCTGCTATATTGGTTTTTACATGATTGTAAAAATCAATCCCCTTAATCATCTTATAAGTATAAGGCTCAATAGATAATTCAGAAGAAAAATGATTGGAATAAAAATCCAGTTTTTTCCATTGGTGATGCACAATGGGCTCAAAAAGATCAGGGGCTGTTTCCCAGAAACACCAGGTACGATCGTTTAGCTGTTTCTCATCAGCATCAACAACCAATATTTTTTTTGAAGCAAAGAAAGGATCAGACATCATTCGCATCAATAAACTCATGCCTGCACAGCCTGCTCCTGCAATGATATAGTCGTATTGTTTGTTCAACTAGTTAGACCGCTTTTAGCTTTTCGTCTCTTCTGATTTTATCCCAATATTTTTTAGCAACAATCAACATCCCAAAACTCTCACCCTCTTCCTTATGCAAATGTTTGTGGTGCATTTTATGCGCCCATCTTATGGCTCTAATGTATCGGTTATTACTGCGGGTAAATAATTTAATCCGCTGATGAATGATGATTTCATGCACCAGAAAATAGGCGAACCCATATAAAGCAATACCTGCGCCAATGCTTACTGCCCAATAGTTTTGATTCATACTACCTAGCATAATACATAACCAACTGGGTATGGCAAAAATCACAAAGAAGGCATCATTCTTTTCCCAAAATCCAGGACCTTTCTGGTGATGATCTTCATGTAAATACCACAAAAATCCATGCATCACATATCGATGTGTTAGCCAGGTAATACCCTCCATTACAACAAATACCAATAAGGTTACTAAAACATATATCATCTTATAAGAAAATTCTAAGTGATAGAAAAAACAAAGCCTGTATGATTAACAAATGTATGGCAAAATGGTTTTGTGCTTTTATTTTCAACTGTTGTTGAATAGCCAATAAAATGGCACTTATCACAAACCAACAAGCATAATTTAACATAGGGATGGTACCCCCCTCCCATGTCCAGAAACCTAATTGAATAGCAACTGGCTCCATCAGCCAATCAAAGAATGTAGCCAATACAGCACCATCAATTACAACTGACCATTTAATAATTGCCCTTGGTATGGGTGCTTCGTATTTTGACAACATGACTTTGTTCAATTGTTGCATTAAAGACCCACAGCAAAAAACAATCACAAACCAATTCATGCCTATTAAAAATGGCACTCCCATCAACTTTGGCCCCATAACAGATCCATAAGTATATTCTCCAAATAAGATTCCTGAATTCACTCCAATGATTTCTGTAATCATTCCTGTTGCAAATGCCATTAAAAAAAATCCAATAAATCCTTTCTCTATCCGCTCTTGACTTGCCGCAAGCAATACCCCCATTAATAACAAAGTGATGGGAGTATTATGTATAAACCAATCTTTGTATGGGGTAAATAGTATGCCAATCACACCAGTTATATGAAATAGTATTGCTAAAAACAGCGGTATTCTTGGCTTTGCGTATAACATGTTCGCTTAATGCTTTAATTTTTGCTGTTCACCTACAATACTGGCCATTATGGCTGCACTGGATAAACAGAGCGGAATTCCACCTCCTGGATGAACACTCCCCCCTACAAAATACAACCCTTTTGTGGTATTACTAAAATTAGGGTGTCGCATAAATGCTGCAGTTTTACTATTCGAACTGGTTCCATATAATGAACCCTTATAAGATGCTGTTTTAGATTCTATGCTAACAGGAGATAATACCTCTTCCACTTCAATCAATGGCTCAATATCTTGTCCCAACAAACTACTTATTTTTTTTAGTATAGCGTTCTTGTAGAAGTTTTTGATTGATTCCCAATCTTGACCCTTATTCGCCGGCGCATTCACCATTACAAACCAATTTTCTTTACCCATTGGAGCTTGTGTAGATGGCTCTCTTTTACTGGTTATATTAATGTAAACTGTAGGGTCAGCAAATGGTTCCTTTGTTTTAAACAAAGACTCAAATTCCTTTTCGTAATTATCGCTAAAAAATATATTGTGCAAATCCAACTGAGGAAAGCTTTTCTTAATCCCCCAATAAAAGATAAAAGCACTGCTGCTTCTTTCTTGTTTCAATACTTTAGCTGCTTTAACACTATCACCTAATAATTGCTGGTAAGTAAAATAAACATCCATATTACTCACCACTAAATCTGCGAAATAATTTTCATTGTTTACCACTACTCCTTTTACTACTCCTTGTGTGCGAATAATTCTTTCGACCCCATTTCCAAAATTAAATTCAACACCCTTCTTTAAAGCTAATTGATACAATGCATTGGTAATACTGATCATTCCTCCTTTAGGATAAAATGTTCCTTCATTGTGTTCCAAATGTGGAATCAA
>JAGOGG010000204.1 GCA_017996795.1 Sediminibacterium sp.
ATGCAAGTGAATTGAAACATCGTATTCTTAGTAATAGATGCACTTGCATTAAAATTGGTACTCATGGTTAGAATCGATTTTTTATCGGGTGCCGTTGTTGTACCAAAATTGATGGTATTATAAAATATATTGGTACTTAAATTAGCCGTGATGGTTTTGGTGGGCTTTGCAGAAACCACTAATTCAAAACCCGCGCTTTGATCGTTCGATAAATTTTGCCTGGTTGTTAAAAAAGCAGTATCGTTTATTTTTTGGGTGATACTGGTAAATCCATTGTACTTGTATCTATAATAAATACTGGGCACTACCGTAAATACATTGTTCTTCCACTGGTACCCAAACTCTACGGAATGAATATATTCAGGCTTCAACAACGGATTACCTGATCTTAAATTAATCGGATCTAAATATTCTGGAAACGGATTTAAATCATCTCCCTCGGGCCTATTTACGCGCTTGCTATAATTCAATTGCAGTTCCCCCTTGGTTAGCTTATACGATAAATGTATGGTAGGGAATAAATTAACATACTGATTTTTAATAATCGAATCTCTGGTTACCAAGTTGCTCTCAATGAAAGATTGCTCAGTTCTTAACCCCAATGAATAACTAAACTGATTGCTAGTTTTTGAATAAGTAGCATACAATGCATGCACTTGTTGATTTAACTTAAAGCGATTAGAGGTAAATGGATTCTTTTCTAGTTTTCCTGTACTTGCATTTACATTTTCGGTATAAAAGTCTATGTCTTGTTGAATAAATGAACTAGCATAACCCAATTCCATTTTTGCATCGTCTCCTATTGGATTTACAAAATCTACTGTTGCCTGCTGATTGTGCTCTATCTGATTTACCCAGTTATTATCGGGTACGATGCTTGCAAAAGGAAAAAAATATTGATTGCTATAATAGTTTTTCTCATCTTCACTTTGTGATGATACAGTAAACTCAGCCCTCAACTCTTTGCCTTCCTTATCGTAATTATGCTGCCAATAAGCAGTAATATCTTTTTCATATTCTACTGCTGGAGCAAAACGGGTTCTATCTAAGCGTTGCGTTACTTGATTGTTTTTATCAAAGAAAGTTCGCTCATATAAATCTCTTCTGATTAATCGTGTTGTTAAATAACTTCCCGAAACACCTACTGTATTTAATTTGTCAACGGTATAATCCAATCCCCCTCTAAGTAAATGAGATAAGGGTCTGCCTTTAGATCGATAAGTTTCGGTGTAAAATCCAGTGTTAGCGGCTGTTATAGAATCGGTAAACTGTCGATTGATATTGCCAAAACGATTGCGCTCTTCTTGCCGTATACTATAGGTTGCAAAAGTATTGAGCTTACCTGCTTTGTAATTGATGGTTACACTGGCATTGGCTCTTTCCTTATTGCCTAAATTGCCCGTTACATTTCCGTTGATACCTCCTTTTACATTTTTCTTCATCACAATATTGATCATCCCTGCTGTACCATCGGGCCTGAACTTAGCAGATGGATTGGTGATTACTTCTATGCGTTCAATGGTATTGGCTGGTATCTGTTGCAAAACTTCTGCCCTATTTTTTCCCATCAAGGGTGATGGGCGTCCGTTAATCAATATCATTAACTCTCCTGATCCGCGCAAGCTTATATTGCCCTCAATATCTACTTCAACAGAAGGTACATTTCTTAATATATCACTGGCGGATCCTGATTGCGCCATAATATCTTGTGATGTGTTGTATACTTTTCTATCAATAGATGTATTGAGCATATTCTTTTTTGCCGTAACAGTTACATCGCTCAATGTATTAGTAGCCAGCTCCATTTCAATGGTTCCCATATTGGTGGTACTGGTAAAATTGTACTCCTTTTCAGGTGCCGCTAATCCCATATAATTTACACTTACAATATAGGTGCCTGTTGCAATACTATCGATAGCAAATTTACCACGCTTATTAGTGATGGCTGTTTTAATGAGGCTACGAGGGCTTTTACTAAATAATTGCACCGTTGCATATTCTATAGGCTGTGCATTTTTTTTATCGGCTACCGTACCCGTTACACCAATACCCCTGCTCTGCGAAAGAGCAAGGGTATAACTGGTGATGAGTAAAATAAATAAACTTATTTTTTTCATACTTAAATTATTTTTCCTGAGGCATCTATTTTTACCTCTTTGATTTTTCTTTTTAGCTGATATTCAATTTCAAAATAATTTTTCCCTTTACTGGTTTCTATTTTGTACACTTCTTTAATAGTTGCAGTTGGAAACATTTTTACAAAAGCAGTATTTACGGCAGAGGGTGCATCTGCAATAGCAATACCCATTTCAGTTTCTAGCCACTCTCCTGTAGCAGAAAAATTTGCAGATCCTTTCTTTCCGTTTAAAACAAATTCAGCTTCAAATTCATTTTTTCCTTCCTTATCCCATTTTACCGCAGTTGCACCTGCAAATTTTTGTTGAAATGCTTTTTCTGCTGCTTGAGTAACAATTGTTTTTTGCGCTGATACGTTCGCACTTAAGCAAAGACATACCATGGCTATGATGAAACCATTTTTCATATAGTTGATTTAAATAAATAAATAGATAGCCACCATACAAAATGGTAGCAAATTAATGGCATTATGCAGCTGTTATTGCTGGAGGATGGAATATAAAGGGATGAAATTCTTGTGAACGAACTGAACTATTTTCTAGTGGGATTACAAGACGAATAGTAGGCATATGCGCTAATTGCACCAATTGCTGTGTAGGGTGATACATTACACCACTTTGAATTTGAACAATCACTGTTCCATCAATTGGCGCATGAGCTTTTGCTTCTGATCCCTCTTCTTCGTCCTCATCTTCAAAACCTGCAGCTAGTAATTTCTCTCCTATGAACTCTAAAAAATTCATATCAGCATCATTTGCCAAGCAATTGTTGTAAACAATACCCAAAGATTTAGTATCATCAAAATTAGCATAGGGCATCAATAAATTGGATGCAGCAAAAAGTGCAATAAATACTATAGTGAATATGTTTTTCAACGATGCAATGTACATACTTATTGGGCTATGTTCATCCTTTCATCCTATTTTAAGAAAAAAGCAACTTTTCCATATACACAACTTCTGGCAAAGGATTGTGGTAGTATGCAGTAGTGATTTCAAACCCATGTTTGAGGTATAAATGTATAGCAACTTGTAACCTTTCTAAAGTATCTAATTTCATTTTAGCATAGCCCAATCGTTTTGCTTCTTTGACTATTTCTGCAACCAATGCATCACCAATTTTATATTTCCTAAATGCTGGTTGCACATACAATCTTTTCATTTCACAAACGCCTTCCTCAGGTAGTTGCTGTAATGCAACAGTGCCAACAGCAACACCATTGTAATAAGCTAATAAAAGACTGCCTTGAGGCGGGCCATATTTTTTTAATGGATCTTTCAACTCAGCGTCAAAGCTTTGAAAGCAAAGGTCTACCGCCAATTCATCGGAATATGCTTTAAACAAATGCCGGGCTGTTTCCAGCTCGGCACCCTCTGTTGTAATATGTTTTATTTGAAGCATGATTATCCTGGCATGCGAGAAATATATTTCTCTACTTCTTTAATTTGATCAACCACTTGTTTAGTAGTAGGCTTACAAGCTTTTGCTCTTCTAAAATAATCTTTTGCAGCCCTGAATTCTCTTTTATTCATAAAGATTTGACACATGCTAATGTATGCAACTGCTTCACTTTCTTTGTCTGCAATACCTGCTCTAATAGCTGCACGAATATAGCTCTCCCCTTGCTTAAGGTCTCCACGTTGCATACTCATCATTCCTAATTGAAGCTTGTTGGCTCCTTCTGCTTCAGGCATAGGTGATCCTAACTCAGAACTTTTTTTCAAATGCTTTTCGGCACTATCAAAATCTTGCTTCATCATGGCCATATTGCCCTTGATGGTATAATAAGTTGAACGAACCGGTTTGTACAATAA
>JAGOGG010000205.1 GCA_017996795.1 Sediminibacterium sp.
TGATATCCTTGGCTGGTTTTATTTACTAAGTGTACTTTTAATAACTCTACTATTTCATCATTAAAATCATCCAAAGCAAATTTTGGTATAAAAGACAACCATACTCCCTCTGAAACCTTGATTTGATTGGGCTGCGGCTTTTCTTTTGGAACCTGATCTAGGTAGGTTTTAGATTCAATTTTTTTAGATGGAATATTCTTTTTTTCTGTAAATCGCTTAAAATAAGGAAAGTCAATCTGATCCATATAAGCAGGGAACTTCACCCCTCTTACTTCAATCATCACCATTTTGTCGTTGATAATTTCAATTACCTTACCTTCTTCATTGCTGTGCAACACTAAAATATCATCTCCGATTTGGTACTTCATGATTGAGCCAGTTTGCTTTTGTTTTTGCCGTAAAAGAAATAAATGATTAATCCCAATGCCATCCATCCAAAAAACCAAAGCCAACTAATAGCTGGAATTTCAATCATTAGATATAAACAGCAAAGTGCACCTGCTACAGGTATAAATGAATAAGACCGAATGAAACTATAAAATGCGGTTACTAAAGCAATAACCATAAAAATCAAAAATAATATCTCTTGTGATCCCTCATTGCCAATGTTCAAGAAAGCATCATTTATTCTGCTCCTAAACAAAAAAGTAATGAGTAATACAATTGCAGGAATAATAAACTTGCCGTTTATATATGGAAGTTTAAATCCTTTTCTTCCAGCGCCTTCGGCCATTTTGGGTAATACCAATACACCAAAACAAACCAATACAAAAGCAAATAAAGTACCAATGCTGGTAAGATCGGTCATGAAACCACTACTAATGAACAAAGAAGGAATTCCTACTAATAGTCCTGTTACAATAGTGGAAAATGATGGTGTCTGGTATTTGGGATGTACTTGTGCAAATTTCTTCGGCAATAATCCATCCCTACTCATGCTCATCCATATACGTGGCTGCCCCATTTGAAAAACCAATAATACGCTGGTAGTAGCAACAACTGCACTCACGGAGATCAGGTACCCAATTTTATTCATGTTCAGTTTATCAAAAACATAAGCCAAAGGATCATCCACTTTCAATTCACTGTAATGAACCATACCAGTTAGTACCAATGCCACTAAAATATACAATACCGTACAAATTAATAAAGAGTACATCATACCCTTTGGTAAATCTCTTTGTGGATCTTTACACTCTTCTGCAGTAGTTGAAATGGCGTCAAACCCTATATAGGCATAGAATACAGCCGAAACCCCAGCCAAAACTCCACCAAATCCATTGGGCAGAAATGGAGTCCAATTATTGGTATCTACGTAGAAAAAGCCAACAATAATGATCCCAACAATTACGGCTAATTTAAATATTACCATGATATTGGTACTGCGCTTGCTTTCCTTTATTCCGATATATGCTAACCAGGTAATTAACATCACAATAAAAAATGCAGGTACGTTCAAAATAACCTTCCATGTTCCAATCATTGGTGCATTCATGATTGCGTCATAACCCAATTTTGCATGTTTGGTCATGGTTTCTGGCGCTTCTCCTGCAGCCAATGCTTTCACTGCTTCTTCATAGCCTAGCTGGGCATTGCTGGCATTGGTTGCTAACCAACCTGGCAAATGAATATGAAAGCCCTCTAATAAATTATTAAAATAGCCGCTCCAACTAATCGCTACAACAATATTTCCGATGGCGTATTCCAAAATTAAAGCCCACCCAATAATCCATGCAACAACTTCACCAAATGAAACATACGCATAGGTATATGCACTTCCAGAAATAGGAATTCTACTGGCAAACTCTGCATAACATAGTGCACTGAATCCACAAGTGATGGCAGTTATTACGAATAAGATAGCAATTCCGGGTCCACCATTATATGCAGCAGATCCGATGGTAGAAAAAATACCAGCACCAATAACAGCTGCAATACCCATAAAGGTAAGGTCTTTAACCCCTAACACTTTTTTAAGTCCGCTAGCGTGTGAATCGCTAATTCCTGCTGCTGCGTCCGAAGTAATTTTGTCCAATGATTTCTTTCTAAATAAAGAAGAAGACATGTATGATTATTTAGGTAGGAAGATAAGCAAATTAAACATCTCGTTGAATCAAGAAATTGGCCAATTCTTTCAATGGTAATTTTCTAGAAGAGACTACTGCAATATCATCTAAGTGTTTGAGTGCAGTATTTAAGTAATGCTCCTTTAAAGTATTGGCCCATGCATCCACTCCACAAGCTTTATAAATAGACAACACTTTTTCTACTTTTTGAGAAGATTGGTCTTTCATGAGCTGCATTAACTGTTGCTTCTGTTCATCAGGAGCCACTTCTAGTGTATGCAATAACAAAAATGTTTTTTTGTTTTGCCGAATATCGCCCCCTACTTCTTTACCAAATTTTTCAGGGTCTCCAAAAGCGTCTAAATAATCGTCTTGAATTTGAAATGCAATACCCAAATTTTTACCAAACTCATATAAATGCCTACAGTTTCCTTCACTAGCACCACCAATAATAGCTCCCATTTCTAAACTAGCCGCTAATAGTACAGAGGTTTTTAACGTGATCATTTGGATGTACTGATCAAGGGTAACCATTGCTTTTTGCTCAAAATCCATATCAAGCTGTTGCCCTTCACATACTTCTTTAGCAGTCGTATTAAAAATGCGTAAGATCTTTTGTAAATAAGGACCATTCATCTTGTTGATGTATTCATAAGACTTAATCATCATCACATCCCCAGCAAGAATAGCAGTGCTGCTATTATACTTGGTATGAATTGTTTCCATACCACGCCTTAACGCAGCCGCATCCATAATATCGTCGTGAATCAACGTAAAATTATGAAAGAGCTCAATGGAAGTTGCTAAATGAAAAGCATCTTTGTCTATTTCATTGAACAATTCATTTCCCATTAAACATAAAATGGGTCTGATTCTTTTACCACCAATCGTTAAAAAATAATTACAGGGATCATACAAGGATGCTGGCTCTTTGTCAAAATGAGCCAAAGCAAAACGTTCACTAAACTGTACAACTAATTCTTTGAATGAATACATGCTACAAACCTAATTATAAAAAAATGGAACTCTTCAGGAGCTTAACATTTTTTTTACTACTAAGGTTGATGATTGGCATGATTTTATAAGCATAAAGTAAAACAAAGAACATGAGAAGAGCATTTGTACTTTTAGCTGCCCTATTTATTGGCGGAACAATCTATGCCCAAAATAATGGCACCAACTATCAAACAGCACTGGGGGTTAAAATGTACCCAGGAGCAGTTTCCGTAAAACATTTTGTGGCAAAAGGTAGGGCCATTGAAGGTTTGGGATATATTTCTTCAGATGGATTTAGACTAACAGGATTATATGAACTCCATTTTCCCATTGCAGGGGCCGATGGTTTACAGTGGTACGTAGGTGGGGGTGGCCATATTGGGGTTTGGAGTGATAGTTGGAAAAGCAGGTACCCAACAAGGGCCGATGGATTGGCCATAGGTGTAGATGGCGTATTAGGATTAGACTATAAAATTAAAGGAGCACCGCTCAATCTCAGTTTTGATTGGCAGCCCTCCTTTAATATTATTGGGTACAATTATTTTGAAGGTGGTTGGGGCGGATTAGCGATTCGCTATACTTTTTAAAAGCCGCTGAACTATCTAAAAAAATAATTGAGACAATACGTTGGCCGGATCATTGGTTGCTGGCTTTAAACCAAGGAATTTATTCATTTGATTCTTGACCAATATTCCGGCCAATTTTGATTTTAAGCCCTGAAAAATCCCCATTTGACGCTGGGAGTATTCTGCTGGATTGGTTTGCTGCTTGGCAATAAACTGTGCTTTCTGGCTTAAATACTCTGTAATCGCATTGGTTACTTTGGGTTTTTGGGCAGCAGTTAATGTTAATGCAGGAGCAAGTTTTCCCATGATGCCACCTGTTAA
>JAGOGG010000206.1 GCA_017996795.1 Sediminibacterium sp.
ATATTATGGCTAATCATGTAATTATTCAACCACCCATCATGCAAATGGAAACCAGTGTGGTTCATTCAGAATATTTAGAACGAGCTGTTACTATCAATATTTACTTGCCATCTAAAATACAATACCTCGATCAAGTTAGTTTGGTATTATTTAATGATGGTCAAGATTTAATCAAAATGTCTTTTGATGAAATATTTTCTGACCTTCTAACAAGTGGAAGTATTGAGCCCATCGTGTGTGTAGGTATACATTGCGGACCAGAACGCAAAATGGAATATGGTACAGCGTACTCTGCAGACTTTAATGGAAGAGGGGCAAAAGCTGGCTTGTACAGCAAGTTTATCTTTGACGAGTTACTACCATTTATTCGGAAAAAATATAATGCCCCTTCATTTAAAGACAAATCCTTTGCTGGGTTTTCATTGGGTGCATTAAGTGCCATGGATATAGCTTGGAATTATGCAAGTGAATTCAGAAAAGTTGGATTATTTAGTCCTTCACTTTGGTGGAGAAGAAAAGGGTATGAAGATGGGTATGACGATGAGCAAGACCGACTCATGCATTTACAAATCAGAAAAGGGAAATTTCATCCTTGGCTGCAATTTTTTATTGAATGTGGCGAATTAGACGAAACAGCAGATAGAAATAACAATGGGATTATTGATTCTATTGATGATGCTTTGGATTTAATTGTTGCTTTGAAAGCAAAGGGGTACACCGAAAAACATATTCAATATTTGCAAGTAGAAGAGGGTAAACATGATATTGAAACTTGGGCAAAAATAGTACCTCAGTTTTTAAAATGGGGTTGGAGTAAATAAAAAAGCCCCGAAAATTTTCGGGGCTTTTTTGTATATGTAAGAGTTATACTAGAAAATATAACGAACGCCTAACTGCATAGACCAAGTGCTGGCCAAGCTTAAGTTGTTCTGCCAAGGTTGAGTAACCAATTGGCCATTTTGTTGCTGTAAGTTGTAAGTAGGACGACCAGTTGCATCATAACCTCTAAAGATTAGCGGTTGTGTGGTTGTGGTAATTTGTCTTACACCAGCTTTCTTAAATAACATGTTACCCACGTTTAAGATATCAGCAGTGATTTGCAAAGTGTGTTTGCGAGATCCAATATTTGCAAATATGTCTTGTACAATTCTTAAATCAAAACGACTAACCCAAGGAAGGTATGCTTCGTTACGACCAGCATATTTGTCAAGATTTTTTCTTAAATAAGGGGTATTCTGTACGAAAAGCTGCCAAGCTGCATGTTGTTCATCAACCGATCTTGCTGGGTTGCCACCCGATGCAGTTTGTGGAACAAAAACAGGACTTGCTTGAATATATAACAAGTCTGAAGTACTATTACCATCATTGTTTAAGTCTCCATTAACAGTATAGCTATAGTTATTACCTTTTGCTAATTCACCAAATAGGGTGAAAGTGGTAGCAAGGTTTTTGCCATAACTGAACTTGTAAGAAATAGTAGAGATTAATCTATGAGGCGCTACGTAAGCAGAATTAAATAATTGTTGGTCATTCTGAGTTGCAGTAGTTGGGTTACTCTGCCATGTAGAAGTAGCTTGGCTACCAGGGTTTGAAGTCAACTCTGTAGCATAGCTTCTAGTATAAGCCAATGTTCCAAAGAATCCTTTAGATGAAGTCTTTGTTACTTGAACGGTGAAAGATCCACTATTACCTCTAGATGCGTTTTCTAATACAATTGCAGAGCCAATATTGCTGTACAATCTTCTATCTCCTGTTGCAGCATAGCGAGGTCTTAGGTCTCCTCCACCAGCAAGTACTGCATTCGGATTACGCTGGTTTGCATTCCTCATGATTACTGCATTGATGTCTTTGGTAATCAAAGCTTCTGCAGTAATACTCCAGCCATTGCCTAATTTTTTATCAACAGCTAAATTGGTTCTCCAAACTTGAGGGAACTTAAATTCTCTATCCATTAATACAATGTTTGCATTGTTCGGTAAAACTCCAGCCACTGGGCTAAAGCTTCCACGGTATGCATCAGGATTTGGATTGAATAAGAAATTACCTAATTGTGCAGGGTTGGTTACCGCCTGACTTGCTTGGTACATTTGGCTATTGCTAGGCATATTGGTTAAGTACACAAAAGGAATTCTTCCTGTGAATAAACCAGTTCCACCTCTGAATACCAAATTCTCTTCGTCAATTTTATAACGGAAACCAATTCTTGGAGAGAAATACAAAGTACTTTGTTTAGGCCACTCACTTGTTTTGTAATTGGTAGGTACGCCATTTCTATCAGGGAAAGAAAGTGCAGTTACGTTTGGATTTTCTAATGGAGCTTCAGGATACAATACTTTATCGATACGTACACCATAAGTTAACTTAAGGTTTTCGTTAACGTTGAACTCATCCTGCGCATAAATACCCAATTGACCAACTTTTAAGTCTGCTGCATAAACAGAAGGCTTAGCTGGGTCTAATGAGAAAGTATAAGAGAATGCTGCTGGGGCTCTGTTATTGATAAAATCATCTAAAGAGTTGAAAGCATAATAGCTTGCAGAACCAGGCATAAACATATTACCTACACGCTGATACTCATAAGAAGCACCTGCAGTGATGGTATGTTTACCAGCATAATAAGTAAAGTTATTTGTTACGTTAAATACGTCGTTTTTAACGTCGTTATTTCTAGTAAATGGATCAGAACCAGCAGACATATAGTTTTGACCATTGTTGTTGAAAATATCAACAGTTGGGAAGTAAGCTCCATCTATTGAACGAGTCGCTTGAATTTTAGAGAAAGTAGCAATGAATTGGTTAGAGAATCTACCAAAATTTGAATTCAATTCTAATGATCCAGTTCTAACTACGTCTTTGAATTTATAGTTAGAATTAGAAAATGACATTGAGTTCAAACCAAAACGGTTGTTGGGTAAACGGTTGATTGTACCACTTGCGCCTACTGGTCTGAAACTTGGACCATTTGGAATACTAGTGCCGTTTAATTGTTGGTCGTTGTAACTAACTAAATCACTGTACTTCAAAGTTAACTTGTGATTGTTGTTGATATTCCAATCAATCTTAGCCAATATTTTAGTGTTCTTAGTAGAGAAGTTAGGGAAGTTGTCAAAAGAACCTGGATCATATCCGTATTTAGTTCTTAAAGCGTTCGCAAACTTATTTAAAGAATCTACACTAGTGTTACTTACGTTACCTGCACCAGATCCACCTCTAGGGCTGAATGTAATACCAGGTTGGCTTCTTTCTTCTTCTTCATATGATGCAAAATAGAATAATTTATTCTTGATGATTGCACCACCAATGGTAGCACCAAAAATCTTATTGCTAGATTTTACTAGAGCAGGTAATTTAACACTACCCACATTGGTACCATTGTAATCTTGGTTTCTGTATAATCCGTAGATAGTTCCTTTGATGGTGTTTGTTCCACTTTTAGTTACTGCGTTAATACCAGCACCAGTGAAACCAGACTGTCTTACATCGAATGGAGCAATGTTTACAGAAACTTCTTCAATTGCATCAATTGAAATAGGGTTAGCACCACCACCAGGTAATGGATCAGAGCTTAAACCAAAGTTGTTGTTTAAGTTAGCACCATCAATTTGGGTGTTGTTGAATCTACCATCTCTACCAGCAAAACTGGTTCCATTTGCCTGAGGAGTTAAACGAGTGAAATCGTTGATACTACGGCTAATGGTAGGCATTGTGCTTAATAAACGCTGATTGATTACAGTAGATGCACCACCAGATTTATCTCCGCTTGATTTTTTCTTCAATGCATTTACTACTACTTCACTTAATACTTTAGACTCATCGATCAAAGTAGGGTTAATTACATAAGGTTCTCCCAATAAAAGATAGATATCATTTACTGTTTCTACCTTCAATCCAGTGAAAGTGATTTTTAAAGTGTAAGGTCCACCTG
>JAGOGG010000034.1 GCA_017996795.1 Sediminibacterium sp.
GCATTACCCCATCAATACCTGCTGTTGGATTACCAATATATGAACTACTATTGATGGTCCATTTATTATTGGGTTTAAACTGAATTTGGTATCCAAAAGATGGGCTGCTATTGCCTTTAAGCAGTTGAATACGTTGCCAACCAGTTAATATTAATCCACTTAAAAACCATTTTTCATTAGGAGAAGTGTAAGTGAGTTTTACTCCAGTTTCAAAATAAGGAGAATTATCTGCTGCTAAGCTTCTGCTCAAGGTCCAGCAATCTTTTCCAATAGCGCTTTCAAAACCGATATGCGAACTAAATACACCTGCATCCAACCATAAGTTGGATTGCTTACTTATTTTCCATCCAAAATTTGCTTCCAATATTTGCTTGTAAAATCCATTCTCGCCTGCATAATTGGCTCGCATATATGAACCAAATGCCAATGCCATATTAGCCCTTAACCGATTGTTGATGTACCCAGCTTTTACAAAAGCTAAGTTTACACACAGTTGTTTGTTTTGATCATGGCTGTAAACAAATGGAGCATCATTATTAGTGACAGGTCCGTTGGTATTATGTTGAAAGTAGAATTCGGCATAACCACTCAATTGAATGGGATTGGTTTTTTGTTTAGGCATACTAGTGTCATTGGTTTGAGCAACAACCACTAAACCTAAGCACCATCCTATTATGGTGGCTAACCATTTCATTTATACTACTTCAATTAATGAAGTCTGAGGCAAATTAGCATTGCGCATGGCAATATTTCGAACTGTTTGTGCAGTAAACTGCCTAAATGCTTCTTTGGTCAACTCATCGTTTCCTACCATAGATGGTACTCCATCATCCCCACCTTCGCGAATGGTTTGAACCAATGGAATTTGGCCTAAGAAAGAGAGATCATATTCCTCAGCCAGTTTCCTTCCCCCCTCTTTGCCAAATAAGTAATACTTGTTGTTCGGTAATTCAGCAGGCGTGAAATAAGCCATATTTTCAATAAGACCAATGATTGGAACATTTATTTGTGCCTGACTAAACATGGCAATCCCTTTTTTAGCATCCGCCAGTGCTACGTTTTGTGGAGTTGTAACTATTACTGCACCTGTTACTGGCACCGTTTGCATCAGCGTTAAATGAATATCGCCAGTTCCAGGAGGCATATCAATCACTAAATAATCTAACTCGCCCCAATCAACTTCTGTTACAAATTGTCTGATAGCCGAGCTTGCCATTGGACCCCTCCAAACAACTGCATTTTTTTCATCTACCAATAAACCAATACTCATGAGTTTAATTCCAAATTTCTCTAATGGAACAATCATCCCTTTCCCATTCACTTCTTTCATCATTGGTCTAGCCCCCCTTACCCCAAACATAATTGGAACACTAGGTCCATAAATATCTGCATCCATTAATCCTACCGATGCGCCGCCTTCGGCCAGAGCCAAAGCAAGGTTTGCAGAGACCGTACTCTTACCTACTCCTCCTTTTCCGCTCACTACAGCAATAATATTCTTAACCCCACTCAATACTTTTTGGTCATCTTTTCTTGTTGAAGTGGTATTTGCAGTGAAGTTGACCGTTACTCTTGCATTTTTATTAACCAATAACTTAATAGCATTTTCACTGGCCCTGCTCATCAAATCTTTCATTGGACAGGCTGGCGTAGTTAATACAATGGTAAAGCTTACAGCATCCCCGTCAATCGCTATGTCTTTTACCATGTTAAGGGTTACCAAATCCTTTCCTAAGTCTGGCTCCTGCACATTACTCAATGCTTGTAAGATTGATTCCTTTGTCATTGTTGTTCAAGTTTTTGTTAAAATAACCGTTGGATTGCAAAGTTAACAACCTAGGACTTTACTTTGTTATGAAATACGGAGAACAAAGCAAATTAGTACCTTTGCCCTCCCTTAAACCGCAACTGCCTTTATGAATAGATTGATTATCCCCTTTTTGATATTGTTGGTTGGGTTAGGATTGGTACAAGAGGCAAATGCCCAGCAAAACAATCCATACAGAGACTCCATTGTACAATTGTATGGAGTTGTTATGACTGCAGACAGCTTAAGAGGCATCCCATCCGCTTCTGTAATTGTTGAAGGCAAGGGTAGAGGAACCATTACCAGCTATGATGGGGTATTTTCTATTGCGGTAATGAAAGGGGACCGAATCACTTTTAGTAGTATTGGATTCAAAAACAACAGTATTCAAATTCCATTGAATTTGGAAAGCAATCAATACAGTGTAATTCAATTACTCGTTAGCGATACTGCTTATTTGCCTGCCACCATTCTTAAGCCAAGACCTACCAAAGAACAGTTTGAAAGAGACTTTTTAAACAATCGCTTCCCTGATGATGCATACGAAATTGCACGTAAAAATACCGATGAAGCAACTCGTAGAATTTTATTAAACAGTTTACCTGCTGATGGTAGAGAAGCAGTGAATTTTCAGCTAAGACAACAAACCAACAAATATTATTATGCAGGCCAGGTACCTCCTATGAATATCATGAATCCTGCTGCCTGGGCAGATTTTATCACCGCATGGAAACGTGGTGATTTCAAGCGAAAAAAATAATTAACTATGTCAATTTTCAACGTAACAGTAATTGGTGCAGGTACCATGGGTAATGGCATTGCACACGTATTTGCACAAAAGGGATTTAAAGTAGTTTTAGTAGATGTGCAACAAGCACAATTGGAAAAAGCATTGGCTACTATTGGAAAAAACTTAGACAGGATGGTTGCAAAAGGCACAATTGCTATCGAAGAAAAAGAAGAAACACTTGCCAATATAAGTACCAATACATCTGTGAGAGATGGCGTTGCGGCTGCCGACTTAGTTGTAGAAGCAGCAACCGAGAATATTGAATTGAAACTAAAAATATTTGGAGAGATGGATGCTGCCGCTCCAGCTAATGCAATTTTAGCCAGTAACACTTCTTCCATTTCAATTACCAAAATTGCATCCGCAACCAATCGACCGAATAAAGTAATTGGTATGCATTTCATGAACCCTGTGCCGGTAATGAAATTAGTAGAAATCATTAATGGCTATGCTACAGACACGACAGTTACTGATTCAATTGTTGAATTAAGCAAACAATTGGGTAAAATTCCATCTGTGGTGAATGACTATCCGGGGTTCATTGCCAACAAGGTATTGATGCCTATGATTAACGAAGCCATCTACTCTTTGTATGAGGGAATTGCAGATGTGGAATCCATTGATACCATTATGAAATTGGGAATGGCTCATCCAATGGGACCTTTACAATTAGCCGACTTTATAGGTCTAGACGTTTGTTTAAGCATTATGAATGTATTATATAATGGCTATGGCAACCCTAAGTATGCTCCATGTCCATTGTTGGTAAATATGGTTACAGCAAAAAAACTAGGCGTAAAATCAGGAGAAGGTTTTTATATCTATACCCCAGGTTCTAAAGAATTAATTGTGAGCCCTAATTTTAAAAAGTAGCAGCCCATCTTATAATGTATTTCCAAATGCAATCAAATAGATGGCAATGCCTGATAATGCAATGCCTATCCAATTGATGATAGATAGCTTCTCTTTAAATAACATTGCAGCTACCAAAGTACTGAATAATACAATTCCCATATTATTCACGGGTAAGCTGGCACTTGTTTCCCACGGACTGTCTTGAAGAAAATGGACCAAACACCATATAGAAAAATAATTTGGAATTCCAATACAAATGCCTGCAACTACTTGATTAAATTTAAACACCAATTGTTTTTTCCAATATTGATACAGTAAAACCATTAATCCAATTGTTGCAGCAGAAAAGAACCCTGCGATTAAAAAAGCATTATTGGTTTCTTTAGTTACATAGGTTTGTTGCACATGGTTAATTAATGCATCTAAAAATCCGCTACCAATAAATACCAAGAGCGGTAAGAGTACTTTTTGTAAAAAAGGAACTGAATCTGCATTTTCTGATTCATTTGGCTTAGGGTAACAAGTGAATATTACTGCAATTAAAGCAAGAGAAATACCCACTATTTCCCATCCTACCACTTGTTCATTATACAAAATAATGGTTAAAATAACTGGTATAATAAGAGACAATTTATTGGCCACAGAAGCAACCGCCACGCCCAATTTTTGAGCAGTCATTCCAATTAAATTAAAACTGGTAATAAACAATAATCCCATTATCATTGCCCACCTAAACCAGGGCGTAGCAATTGATTCAGATTGAATGGGGAAAGATCCATTTACTACAGATCCGGTGATTACACAAGTAATATAATTGAATACTATAGCAGGATAAACTGGTATATTTAGTTTACCACAAACTTTGAAAGAGAGTAATAAATAACTAGTTAAAACAATACTGCCTATTAAAAATATCATGATTGAACGCTTCGGTAATAATGAATAATATCTGTTCCTACTTTTTCTTTTTTCAACAATTGTGCTTGCATTAAACTGGGTGCTTGAATTCCAATTGCATTTTTTGATGCTATTGCTTGTTTTGCATGAATTATATAAGCTTCATCCCATAATGCTTGGTTGATAAAACTTTGCAACAGCTTTGCTCCACCTTCAACTAAAATACTTTGCACTTGGTGATGGTATGCGTATTCTAAAATGGGTTCTAATAAACTCGCTTGCTCTACTAATTGTATTTGTTTTACGACACCAGAAGTTTCATTCTTGATGGTATTGAAAACCCAAGTAGGATGTTGATCATTGAGGAGATGTAAAGATGAATCAAGCAGTAGGCTTCGATCAATCACCATTCTCAATGGATTTGGTCCATTACCAAAACGGTTATTTAGTTGTGGATTATCCGTTACGGCTGTTTGAGTTCCTACTAAAATAGCTGCTTCTTCTGAACGCCAATGATGAACTAGTCTTTGGGTGTAGGCATTACTGACTTTTATAGTTTTCCCTTGCAATCCAATCAAACCATCCGCAGATTGTGCCCATTTTAAAATAATATATGGGCGGTGCTGCTGATAAAAATGAAAGAATCGCTTATTTAGATTGATTGATTCTTTTTCTAAAATAGGACCAATTACATTGATGCCTGCCTCTTTTAGTTTTGAGACCCCCTTACCGTTTACCGCTTCAAAAGGATCCATACAGCCGATCACTACTTTTTTAATTTGATGCTCAATAATCAAATTGGTGCATGGTGGTGTTTTGCCAAAATGTACGCAAGGTTCGAGGCTCACGTACAAAGTAGATCCCTTTATTTTTTCTTGATTTTCTTTTGCAACGCTATTGATGCAGTTTACTTCTGCATGAGCTTGACCATATTGTTTATGGTAACCTTCCCCAATAATTTGATCTTGGTATACCAACACTGCTCCTACCATCGGATTTGGAGCAACCCATCCAGCTCCTTTTTGAGCCAGCTGCAAACATCTTTGCATATAGAATTCGTGATTGATGGGCATAAGCTTACAAAAATAAACAAATGATAGCTACATTGCAGCATGACCATCAGAGATGCCAAGCAAGCCATTATGGAGGCTATTGAGCCTATTTATGATAATAGAGAATCTGTCAATATTGCCACATTATTGCTAGAGGAGTTAACTGGCTTTAGTAAAATGAATCAATTTCTTCAAAAACAATCCATTTTATCAGAAGAAATTGTCAGCAGGCTTCTGCCTTTAATAGACCGATTAAGCAAAGGAGAACCCATTCAATACATTATTGGCAAAGCATGGTTTATGGAGCTTGCTTTTGAAGTGAATTCGCATACATTAATTCCCCGACCCGAAACAGAAGAATTGGTGAACACCCTCATTCAATTTTTAAAAAGCAAGGAATACAAAAATGTTCAAATACTCGAAATTGGTGCTGGTTCTGGCTGTATCCCTATAGCAATAGCTAAATATTACCCTAATGCAACCATAACCAGCATTGATATTAGTGAAAAGGCTTTAGTTGTTGCAAGTAAAAATGCCGAACACATAGGGGTGAATATTCATTGGAAACAACTCGATTTTTTAAAGAAAGCATCTTGGAATCAATTGGGATCATTCGATATAATCATTAGCAATCCACCCTATATCCGTAAAGCAGAAGCTGCCACGATGCATACCAATGTATTGGCTTTTGAACCCTATACAGCATTATTTGTGGAAGACAATGACCCTTTGATTTTTTACAAAGCCATTCATGATTTTTGCGAAACCCATCTTACTAAAAATGGAATCGTATTTTTAGAAATAAATGAAAGTTTAGGCAAGGAAACAGCCGCATTATTTAGCAATAGTTTTACAGTGGAAATTAAAAAAGACATGCAAAATAAGGAGCGGATGATAATCGCGCATCAATTTTGATCAACTGCCATAACTGGAGTTGCGCCTAATTTTTTGATGACTTGCATAATTTTAATGGAAGTGCCTAAATGAGATGTACTGTCTCCATTTATAACTACTGTTGGCTTCTCTGTTTCCTTAGATAAATACTCTTGTAATTTACTTTCCAAATTTTCAATCGCAATGGGCTCTGCCCCAATGAACAATTGCTGGTCTTTGTTCACACTAATTACAACAGTTTGCTTAGCCTTGGTATCTGCTTTAGCTTTTGGATTAGATACCTTAATTACATTAGGGTTAGCCAAAGTAGACACAATTAAAAAGAACAACAATAGAATGAATAAAATATCATTCAGAGCGCCTGTATGCATTTCAGGATGTGTTCTAAATCTTTTTCGGATATTCATATTATCTAGTTGGCTCTTGTAAGATATCCATGAAGTCTGCACTAGCAGCTTCCATTTTATTTGCCATTTTGTCTATCTGAGTACTTAAAAAATTATGACCCACATAAGCTATCAACCCAATAATCAAGCCTGTTGCAGAAGTAATCATTTTAGTATAAATACCGCCTGCAATTGTATTTAAAGTATACTCTCCTGTTGATGCAATTCCATAAAACAATTGAACCATTCCAATAATAGTACCTAAAAATCCAAACATGGGTGCAATACCAGCAATCAACGACAATATGTTTAAATTCTTTTCCATATTGTACATTTCTAGTTTACCAACATTCTCCATGCTTTTTTCAATAGCGTCTATTGGTTTTCCTATTCGTTGTAAGCCTTTATCAATCATTTTAGCCACAGAGCTGTTATTATTTTTTGCATAACTTTTTGCAGCTTGAACATTACCCGATAAAATATGGTCGCGAATCACTACCATAAAATTTACCTCTATTAGACTTGCTTTTCTAATAGCCAATAAGCGCTCAGTAAATACATAAATAGCTGCAATTAACAAAGCATAAAGTGGATACATGATCCATCCACCTTTTTCTAGCAAAGTCCACAACGACACTTTTTCTGCAGTTGCTACAGCAGCCGTTGCCGCTTTTTGTAATGTATCTGACTGTAATAAATAAAACATGAATTCATTTTAGTTTGCTAATGTAGTAGGTTCTACAAAAGAACAATTAATCGTGCATAAAAAATCATACACTTCGTTAATTAAGAAAGCTATTACACATGATGATTATTTAGTAGGCTTATCCATTTCCTTCATTTTCATCATCGCCATGATTTGACGCATATTATCTTGCATACCTTCTGGACTACCATCTAAGAAAATGACATTGCCTTTTCCAATTTCAGCAAAATTCTTGATGGCTTCTGTCCACATGCTAAACAATATCACATTGGTATCTAAGTTTGCTTGTTTCATCTCTTCTGCAGCTTGGCTCATTCCCTTTGCCACTTCTTGTCTGAATAAGGCAACACCCATTCCACGTAAACGTGCCGCTTCTCTTTCTGCTTCTGCGGCTATTTTAATAGCATTACCCTCTGCTTCAGCTCCTTTAGTTTTAGTAATCAACAATGCTTGACCTTCATTTTCGGCAGCAGCTTTTAAATTATTACTGGCTACCACCCTACTCATGCTTTCCATAATCACCTGATCAAATGTGATATCATTAATTTGTAAATCTTGTAAGTGATACCCCCAATCTTCTAATGATTTATCAATTTGCTGTTTTACATCTTCTACAATTTCTCTGCGCAATAATAAAATTTCTGCTTGTCTTTTTGTAGCAACAAATGCGCGAATTGAACCTTCTACTGTTCTGATTAATGCCTGCATCAAATCTTTCTCTGAAATAAATTTGAATGCAACATTTTTGATGGATTGCTCATCTTGGTTAATCACAGAATACAGTAGCATACTTTTAAAATAAACATTGGCCTGATCTACCGTTACTGCCTGGAATTCTAGCTCAACTGAACGGTTTTGAATACTTACCGTTTTATACACCTGCTCAAGAATGGGAATTTTAAAATTCAATCCTGGCATTAGGATTCTTCTATATTTACCAAACATCGTAATTACTGCAATGGTCCCTTGGTTAACAGTAACCAAGCCTGTGAACACAATAATCAAGGCAACAATCAGCCACCAATAATTCATTAAAAATTGCATAAAAAATAATTTGAATAAAGATAATATTTATTTAGTCAGACCAGCCCCCTTTTCTTCCCACACTTGAACCAGTTGAACCAATACATCCACAGCTCGCTCCATATCTGCAACACCTACCCATTCTCTTTTGCTATGGATGGCTTGCATTCCAGTGAAAATATTGGCACAAGGGAGGCCCATGAAACTCAACCTGCTTCCATCAGTTCCTCCTCTTATTGGCTCTTTATTAAAGGGGAGGCCACATTTTCGATATGCTTCTTCTGCATAGCTACTAATGAACGGGTATTGGTCAATGATCTCTTTCATATTCCTATACTGTTCTTCTTCAGAAAAAGAAACAGTTGCTCCAGGAAATTGATTGATTACTTGTTGGGCAATTTGTTTTATGCATGCTTGATGTTCAGCTAATAGAGCGGTTTCAAAATCACGTATAATAAATTCAATCATTGCTTTTTCAGCTAACCCTTCTACCCTTACTGGATGAACAAAACCTTGCTTTTTTTCAGTCACTTCTGGGGCTAAATTAGCTTTTGGTAACTGATCCAAAATAGCTGCAGCAACTTTTAATGCATTCACCATTTTACCCTTTGCATATCCTGGATGGGCAATCACACCTTCAATATGTACCGTAAACCCATTGGCACTAAAAGTTTCGTCTTCAAATGTTCCCAGGGCACCCCCATCTAAAGTGTAAGCAAAATCTGCTCCTAATTTTGGTATATTCAAATGATTCGTTCCTCTTCCTACTTCCTCATCTGGTGTAAATAGAATTTTTATGGTACCATGTGGAGTACTTGGATGACAATTTAAATATTCTACTAAATTCATAATAATAGCAACCCCTGCTTTATCATCTGCGCCCAATAAAGTTAATCCACTAGCAGTAATAATATCTTTACCAATATGTTGGGCTAAAAAAGTGTCTTTTTCAGGGTCTATAATAATATTCGCATCATCAGGTAATACAAGCGGTTCACCTTTGTAAGCTTTATGAAGCAATGGTTTTACATTGGTCCCACTACAATCGGGAGCGGTATCAATATGGGCACAAAAACAAATGACTGGAACCAACTTATTGGTATTTGCAGGTATGGTAGCATAAACATAACCGAACTCATCAGTATGCGCATCAACAAGATTTAAAGCGAGCAATTCTTGCACCAATAATTGACTTAGATTTTTTTGTTTTAGGGTAGATGGAAAGCTGCTACTCAATGGATCACTCTGTGTATCAATTTGAACATACCGCATTAATCTTTCGGCTACACTGTATTGAAATAATCCACTCATCTTTTTTATTGCAAGTTAATATTTGTTCATGCATGTATTGCAATTCTAAAAATCAATGTTTATATTGTATCAACTAAATAACCCCCCAAATGAAAAAAACACTGATTGCTGCAATTGTTGGTGGCATTGTATTATTTATGTGGCAGTTCTTGTCGTGGACTGCTTTAAACTTACACAGCGCTTCACAACAGTACACACCTAAACAAGACAGTATTTTGCAAATGCTGAAAACCAATTTAGATAAAGAAGGAGGCTATTACATGCCATCTGCACCTATTGGAACTTCTTTTGAAGACATGGAAAAATTGGCAGCCGCTAATGTTGGTAAGCCATGGGCAAGTGTTCAATACCATGCTTCCTTAGAATACAATATGGGTACAAATATGGTAAGAGGACTTGTTGCAGATATTTTTATCATATGGCTTCTATGCTGGATTCTCGCAAAAATTGCCAGCAATAATTTTACCACCACTTTTACTGCCTCCATTTTTGTAGGACTTATTGTTTATTTAAATAGTAGTTACACCAGTCATATCTGGTATCCCATGTTCGATATCAGGGCCTATTTAATTGATGCCATTGTAGGTTGGGGATTAGTGGGAGTTTGGCTAGGTTGGTGGATGAATCGGCAACCTAAATAATAGATAATTCTAGTTCAAGGAACAAGTATATAAAAAAGAGATCGGCATGCCGATCTCTTTTTTTGTATTTATCTATGCGCATATATAGTTACGCTAGTTCTTACTTAAGGTGTAATAATGATAGACTTTGGTCCGTCAATTGAAACCAATTCTAAATCAAATACCAATTCTTCACCAGCTAAAGGATGATTGGCATCTAATACAACTACCGCTTCTTTAACTTCTACTATCACAACAGGGAAATTTTGCCCTGAACCATTGCTCATATTCAATTGCATTCCAACTTCAGGCACCATATCAGCAGGGAATCTGTCTTTAGGAAACTCCATGACCATTTCTTCTTGCTTTGGACCATACGCTTGATCTGCTGGAATATTGATGGTTCTTTTTTCTCCAATAACCATACCCGTAACACCATCGTCAAAACCGGCAATAACCATACCGCTTCCAATTTCAAACTCTAAGGGCTCTCTGCCTTCTGATGAATCAAAAGTATTGCCATTAGTTAACTTTCCGTGATAATGCACTTTTACCTTATCACCTTTTTTTGCTTGTTGCATAAATTATTATTAAGGGGCAAAAGTACTATCCTTCGCGCTTAATATTACCTTTGCAGCCAAATATTTTGGCTATGCGGATTGTTTTCATGGGCACCCCAGATTTTGCAGTGGCTTCTTTAGACGCTTTGGTTTCCAATGGATTCAACGTGGTTTCTGTGGTTACAGCGCCAGACAAACCCGCTGGAAGAGGCCTTAAATTATCCGAAAGTGCTGTTAAACAGTACGCTACATCAAAAGGAATTCCAGTACTTCAACCCATCAAATTAAAAGACCCTGCATTTATTGCTGCATTACAAGCTTTAAATGCCGATATACAAATTGTTGTGGCCTTTAGAATGTTACCAGAGATCGTATGGAATATGCCAAGAATGGGCACTTTAAATGTGCATGGTTCATTATTGCCCCAATATCGAGGTGCTGCTCCCATCAATTGGGCAGTAATTAATGGAGAAAAACAAACCGGCGTTACTACATTTAAACTAAAGCACGAAATTGATACCGGGGATATTTTATTACAAGAATCCATGCCAATTGGTGATGATGAAACTGCCACTGAAGTGCATGATCGAATGAAAATAATAGGGGCCAATTTGTTGGTAAGAACTTTACAGCAACTAGTTGCAGGTACCATTGAAGAAATTCCCCAGATACTAACTGCTGAAACAAAACACGCACCCAAAATTTTTACCAAAGATTGCACCATTCAATGGAACCAATCAGCTGAACAGCTTCATAATTTAGTGAGGGGTTTAGCGCAGTTTCCAGGAGCTATTACACAATTGGATGGTAAAATCATAAAAGTATTCAAAAGCCAAAAAGAAATCATTGCACACCCACATGCTGTAGGTTGCGTTTTTACAGATAATAAAACGTTTTTGAAGTTTAGTTGCAGCAATGGGTATTTACATTTACTAGACTTACAGTTAGAAGGCAAGAAAAGAATGCCAATAGCCGATTTTTTAAGAGGATATAAACCACCAATTATTTAACCCGCTATTGGATAGCTGCAGCTAAAGTTGAATAATCAACTATACCTTGTTTTCTCCAAGTTTCTTTCCCATTTTTAAATACAATAAATGTAGGCAATCCTTCAGAACGCAATTGCTTCATCACTTCAATATCTATTCCGCCGTCTACCTTTATCAAACTAAACTGTCCCCCTTTTTCCTTTTGCAATTGTTTTAATACTGGTTCCATTTTTACGCATGGAGGGCACCATTCTGCACCAATATCTACTAAAATGATTCCCGTTTTTGTACTTGCTGAAAATGCAGCCATACTCATTTCTTCTCTGGACGCTTTAGATTCGAGGGGTTTTCCTTCCATACGCCAAGCAGAAGTGCCTCCACGTAAATTGCTCACATCAGCAAAACCATTTTGTTTCATCCAATTCATGGCATCCGCACTTCTAACTCCTGAAGCACAATAAACCAAAACTGGTTTGGTTTTATCAATATGTTGTACCCTTTCTGCAAACTCTTTTTGATCAAGCCAGTTAGCTTGCAATGCATTATTAAAATGCCCTCCTTGGTATTCACCTGCAGTTCTTACATCTAATATTTGAACACCAGGTATTTTCATTTTTTGTTCAAAAGCGGAAGCGGAAATAGTGCCACCAGTCTGCGCAATTACTTCGTCTTCCATGGATGTAACTGAACTTTCACTGGGTGCAGAATTGCAAGCAAAAACCACAAAAAGAAGGGCAATACTAAAAAGAGGTAGTTTCATATTATTGTAAATAAGTAATTGTTACCGAAAAAGGAAGTTCCCCTTTTCCTAAAGCAGCAGCAGTTGCGTTGCTAATTCTCATCATCAAAGCTGGAGCGCCCTTAATTTCAGGCACTGGACCCAATACTCTTGCACAAACCGTTTTATTATCTGTTGTTGTAATACGCACAATTGTTCCCGGCAACACATCATTCAATAAAGCATAAAATTTTCGATCAGAAAAACCACTAATCGACTTAAAAGTACCAACATCGCCTGCTTTATTAATTTTGTTTTTGCTTGATTCATCCATTGCATAAATTAACCCGAAATAACCTTCGTCATTGGGTTTAGGAACATAACGCAAATCTTCTTCACTAATTCGGTATTCTGTTGGTGCTACTTTATTGGCTTCTTTAAATTGATCTACAGGAACGGGTGCTGGAACAATATTCGCAGCAGCGTCTGCATCTTTTTTTGCTCTATCTGCAGCAGCTTTAGCAAAAAATTTATCCGTTTCCGTCAAAGGCTTCATCTCTCCTTTTTTCATTTCTCGGCTTCCATCTATAGCAGCATCCATAACATTAGGATCCTTCAAAGGAGGATTTTCTACAGGAGCACCAATCACTGGTGGCTTTACAAATACTTGGGTGTTTGCTGCCGGTGCATCCGCTTTCATTGCAGCCAGCTTTGATCCACCAATAAAACCAATTACAATGGCTTGCCCATTTTTTAATGCGTCTGTTTTTAAATCATTCCACTCGCGCAAGTTGGCCAATGGAACTTTATAGTAACGTTGACTAAGTCTAAATAAATTTTCTCCCTTGCCTGCAATATGATAAACAGGTTCGCTTGTTGCAAACTCCTGCTGTTGAACCAAATTATCTTCAGACAAAGGAATTCTTAATTTAACGCCCAATGCTAATACTGCATTGGCATTTAAATTATTGTATGCTGCAATTTGTCTAGGCGTTGCCCCATAAATTCTGCTAAGAACCGATAAGGTTTCTTTTCCTTTAACAGTATGGTTAATATATAGGTCACCAGTAGGACCTGCTGCAATTAATTTATCCTGGGCAATAACTGCTTGGGTACAAAATAGGATAGCAACAAATAAATATTTCTTCAGGTACATGAGATGATAAATAGACTGTAAAGTTAATCTTTTAATATTCTCCATTCAGCAGGATAATAATTATTGATTCGATTGGGTAAAACTTTAACCAATCCTAGTACAACTCCTTCAAATTGAACCCAATTCCAGCCTATCGAAGCATTATCAGGCATAAAGTTTCCTCTTTTTAAAAACAACAGGGCTTGCTCTTTGTTGATTGGCAAAATATTGAACCCAATTTTAGGTAAAATCGAAACTGCCCATTCATGGGATGGGATTAATGCATTTCCTTTGAATTCTCCTATTTCTATCCCTGCTTTTTTAATGTATAGCCTGCCTGCTAGTTCTTGAATTGTACTTAAAAAAGAATCTGGCACTCTTCGTATCGCATTGTTTTGTTTAAAGTAAGTAGCGGATGAATCGTTCTGCACATAGGGGGCCAAAGCAGCTATTTCAGTCTTAGTCAATTTAGTTAATGGGGATTCTTTTAATCGACTACCTAATTCACTTTGTAGTTGTTTAAATGCAGCCAAATAAAAACCCTCTCCTTTAACCAAATATGGATAAAACCGGTATCCCCAAGCTTGTTTTTGAGGGGATTGGGTGGTTACTATATTCCAAGATGGATCAGTTTTAATTGGGCAAGATTCCATATTCATTTGGTCTATAATCCAATCAGCAATAGATTCATCTTCAGCTTCAGAATAGGAGCAGGTTGAATACAATAGAATTCCACCTTGCTTTAAACAAGGGATAATGGAAGACAATATTCTTTCCTGTCTTTCACTGCAATGACTCACATTCTGCTCACTCCATTCTGCAATAGCTTGTGGGTCTTTTCTAAATAAGCCACTCCCACTAC
>JAGOGG010000207.1 GCA_017996795.1 Sediminibacterium sp.
TAAAATCCCCCTCCGGACCAATGAGTAACAAAGTATTTACAGACTGGTCAATTGATTGAATGGCTTTTTTCTCGCCAGGTTCACAATGCGCAAATAGCAATTGACCATTTAGCGGTTGTTGAATCAGCTGTTTAAACTGTATAGGGTCGTGTAATATAGGCTTATAGGTTTGTTGACTTTGCAACATAGCCGATACCAAAATTTGTTCCCAACGTTCTTTTTTAAAATGGGTTCGTTCTGTTCTTTCTGCAATTAAGGGATAAAATCCTGTGATTCCAATCTCTGTAGCTTTCTCTAGAAACCACTCCATTCGAGCTGCATTTTTTACAAAAGAAATAGCAATACTGTTTTGAGGATTGGGTGAAGGCATTTGTTCAAAAGCAGACAATTGAACTACTGTCTTTTTTTTATCAGCAGCAACTATTTCACCTAAACATTTTAAACCAAGACCGTTGGTTAATGCAATGATAGATCCTGTTTTCATTCTCAAAACAATACTACAATGCTTACTAGATTCTTCAGAAAGTGTAAACAAACCTGGTGTTGCAGGCAACTGGGCTTCGTAAAAAAAAGGAATAGACATATGGATTTTACTAGAAGGGTTGATCGTTGTCTATGCCTTCATCAAAATCAGTGGTGTTATTCATCTTACTTCCTTTTTGAATAAAGAAAGCTGTTTCTCCATTTCCCTGAGAAGCAGAAGATGGGCCCACCGATTTCCAATTATTAGGACCAGTTTCGGCATCCATGTCTTCAAATTTCTGGATATCTAATTTCGCACGCAGTTTAATGGTTTCTAAAGAACCATTTCTGTGCTTTGCAATACGAATATGGGTTTCACCAGTAATGCTCTCGCCCATTTCATTGTTGTTTACTTCATAGTAGTCAGGACGGTAAATAAACATTACCATGTCGGCATCTTGTTCAATGGCACCCGATTCACGAAGGTCACTCAATTGAGGCATTTTACTTTCCTTTCTGGTTTCCACCGCACGACTCAACTGACTCAGTGCAATAATGGGAACTTTCAATTCCTTAGCCAATGATTTCAAGTTACGAGAGATATTACTGATTTCTTGTTCACGATTTCCACCTCTATCATTGCTGCCACTCATCAATTGCAAATAGTCGATGATGATAATGCCCACATTGTGCTTATTCACCATTCTACGGGCTTTCGCACGAAACTCGAAAATATTTAATGCCGCCGTATCGTCAATGTACAAAGGGGCATTTTCTAATTTTTTAATCCCCTTGCTATGCAATTGTTGGTATTCGTAGTCTTCTAATTTACCGCGACTAATTTTTTCCATTTTAATTTCACTCTCCGCACTTAGAATACGCTGCACCAATTGAGCAGCACTCATTTCAAGAGAGAAGAAACCCACTCCAACAGGTTTGGTAGGATGTAAAGCCGCATTGCGAGCGAGGTTCAGGGCAAAAGCCGTTTTACCCACTGATGGACGTGCAGCCAAAATAATTAAATCGGTAGGCTGCCAACCATAGGTTACTCTATCAAGAGAAGCAAAGCCACTTGGTACGCCAGATATCTCATCTGTTTTTGTTCTTAGTTCATCAATACGTGTGATGGCTTCAATTAAAACACCTCCAATATCTTCAAAATTTTTCTTCAAATAATTGTTGGTAATATTGAACATCTTGGTTTCAGATTCATCCAATAAATCAAAAACATCGGTTCCTTCTTCATAAGCATCTCCAATAATTTCGCCGCTAATTTTAATTAACTCGCGTTGAATAAATTTTTGTAGTACTATACGAGCATGTGCATCAATATTGGCAGTAGACACCACCGAGTTGGTAAGCTTGGTAACAAAATAAGGACCACCAATTAAATCTAATTTTTCCTGCATTTTCAATTCTTCCACCACGGTCAAAATATCTATCGGAATAGATTTTTGTTGCAGGCTTTGCATAGCCAAGAAAATATATTGATGCGCGTCAACATAAAAACACTCGGGTTTAATAATTTCCGAAACGGTATCAAATGCACTTTTCTCTAACATCAACGCACCCAAAATAGCTTCCTCTAGTTCCTTTGCTTGAGGAGGCACTTTGCCATATACCATTGTGCTTAAATCTATCGCTGGTTTTCTTCTTTTTCTGTCTTTATTTAAACTAGTAATCTCCATGCTCAGTTTTGCTTATACTTTTAAAAACTCCAAATGATTTCCCCCAACCCATGTTACCGAATTGTTAACAGATTAGTAAGGGGGAGCGAATATAATGGTATGGAATTGGTACTGGAAATTTTTTTCGGCTCTATTTATTCCACAGCTAATTCCCTGCTTATCCACAGCAATTATGCGTCTATTCACACAAAGTACTAAGCTTATCCCCCATTTTCAAAAGTTTTCCTCTATTATTTGGAGAAATTAACATTCCCTGGTTAACAAAGAAAATTCAGAAAAATAGGGCTGGTTTCAAGGGAATGAACTAAGTATAAAGACAAATGGCTAAAACTTAGTCTACCTTTATAACCTATGATACAAGCATACAATTACGATACAGTAAGTGAAGCCTTAAACGACTTAGCAAAGCGCGGATATACGCACGACTTTAATATCCACGAAGAAGCAGACTGTTTAATATGCGCCAATACAATGACACAGCTATCTCCCGAAGAGTTTGAAATTGTAGAAACCTATCGTTTTGAGGGAGATACCGATCCTGCAGATGAAATGATTGTATTTGCCATTTCTTCCATCAAGCACAACTTGAAAGGGATCTTGTTAAATGCCTATGGTATCTATGCAGATTCGGCTACTTCTAAAATTGTAGCTAAGCTAGAAAAAAATGCATCCCCAGTAAAACCAATTAAGCGTGCTGAATATTTAAAAAAATTAAGCCGTGAACACCACCATGGATTACTACTGGCCTGGAAAATAAAGACAGGGTTTTCTAAAAAAATACCAGCTGAACGTATAAAAAAATATACGGATTGGTTTTATTCAGCACATTTGAAACCACATTTTCAAGAGGAAGAAAAGTACGTATTTCCCATATTAGGTAATGACAATATTTTAATACAAAAAGCAGTTCAAGAACATCAACAACTTGCTCAACTTTTTAACGAAACAGATAATTTAGAAATGGCATTAAAACAAATAGCCATTGATTTGGTAAACCATATTCGATTTGAAGAGCGGATTCTTTTTAATCAGATTCAAGCAAAAGCAACACCAGAAGAAATTACCATGATAGAAGCATTACAAACGAGTGAATCCTTTATTGACAATACAACCGATCCATTTTGGAACTAAATACAAGAAAGAAAATCATTGTTGTGGGGGGTGGTTTTGCAGGAGTACAACTCATTAAAAATTTAGATAAGAAGCTATTTGATATATTATTAATTGATAAAATTAATCACCATCAATTTCAACCACTATTTTATCAGGTAGCAGCTTCTCAGTTAGAACCAGCAAGCATTTCCTTCCCTTTAAGAAATATTTTTAAATACAAGAAAAACCTTCAAATCCGTTTAGCAGAACTACTTTCAATAAATAGTTCAGCTAATACAATTGAAACTTCAATTGGGGTATTCCATTATGATTTTTTAGTACTTGCAGTTGGCTGTACCACCAACTTTTTCGGGAACGAAACAATAAGGCAACACAGTTTTACTTTGAAAACAACAAATGATGCAATAGAAATTCGAAATCATATCCTTCAAACCTTCGAAGACATTATTTCTGCAGAAGAAAAAGACAAAGCTGCTTTATTAAATTTAACCATTGTAGGTGCAGGACCCACAGGCGTTGAATTAGCTGGAGCATTTGCAGAAATTAAAAAAGATATCTTACCCAAAGATTATCCTGGAATCAACTTTGCTCAATTCAATATCAACTTAATTGAAGGCAGTAACCATACTTTAAAT
>JAGOGG010000035.1 GCA_017996795.1 Sediminibacterium sp.
AAATAGAGCAAGAATACAAACAACAAGAGTTATTGCAACTGGTTGCACTCATTGATGAATTGATTGTATGATTAGCTGGCAAGATTTTGAAAAAATAGATATTAGAACAGGCACCATCCTTGAAGCCAATCCTTTTCCGGAAGCCATTAAACCTGCGTATCAATTAAAAATTGATTTTGGGGAATTGGGTATCAAACAATCTTCTGCTCAAATAACTGTACATTATTCAATTGATGAATTGATTGGAAAACAGATTATTGCCGTTGTAAATTTTCCACCAAAAAAAATTGCTCATTTCTTCAGTGAATGCTTGGTCTTAGGCGTGTATGATGAAAATAATCAAGTAATCTTATTACAACCAGACAAGTCAACCAAGAATGGATTTAAAATTGGATAATAAACCATTTAGTTCTGTATATTTATTCACGATATAAGGATCGGTTAAATGGGCGAACTGCATTATACGTATTACGAAAGTCCGATTGGGCTCTTGCAAATTGGAGGCACCAATCATTATATTGGTGAATTAAGCTTTGTTGATAATAAAGATCAATTTACCCATGGAGAACCGGGCATTACCGAAATTATGCACCAGTGTACGGAACAACTTATTGAATATTTTCATGGGAAAAGAAGACAATTTGATTTACCCGTACATCAAGATGGAACCGACTTTCAAGTTCGGGTATGGAATAAATTAATGGACATTGAATACGGCAAAACCATCAGTTATATGGATTTGGCTAAAAGATTAGGTGATCCCAAAGTTATTCGAGCAGCCGCAACAACCAATGGTAAAAATAAAATTGCCATCATTGTTCCTTGCCATAGAGTCATTGGGAGTGATCGATCCTTAACTGGATATTCTGGAGGTATGTGGCGAAAAAAATGGTTATTACAACATGAATTTAAAATTGCCCATGGCGTACAAACCTTATTCTAACTGGAAAATATGGGTAGTGATCACTTCTTTATTGATTGCTGCATATTCAGCTAGTGCAGAACCCTCTCCCAATAGAGTCATCATCCTGGGCACCAAACACAACGGAAACAAACTGGTTACCGTTAAGAGTATGTTGCAAATAATCGAACGAATTAATCCAGACATTATATTATTAGAGTTTGATTCTTCGGTCATTAAAAATTGTTCTATCAATAAAGTGTGGGGGGCAAAAACAGCAGAATTTTTAGGAGTCTGGAATAATCCAATTGAATACAGGGCTGCAAGAAAATTTAAAGAACTTAAAGATTCAGTTTGCCTTGCCCCATTTGATATATATATCCCCAACAGAAAAAATTATATTTCCTATACCCAATTGATGGAGAAATCGCACCAAGAAACTTTATTACGGGTGTACAATGAGGGTTTACTCAATGCAAGTGATGCCAATGATTACAATAGCTATACCAATATCAACAATGCATTTTTGGGATTATTAGACAGTTCCTTACTAAGGATGAACAACCCCAATTTAACCGATACCATTCAAACGATTATTTATAAAGAGAAACATGCAATTAGAAGAATAACCATGAATTATCCGGCATTGCAACCATTTAGTAATTGGTATAATGCACAAGTAGATTTTTGGGACGAAAGAAGTGAAGCAATTAATAAAAAAATATGGAATGAATTAAATGCCAACAGCAATAAAACTATTTTAATTATTACGGGCTTATTACACAAAAGTGATATTGAAAACTTTTTAAAAAGAAAAGAACTAGCCAGTTTATGTACGTTGATTTCTTTACAAGAAGCACTAGTTAATCCGCCAATTGCTGATTTCTAATTCCAGTTCTAAAATAATTTAGTTCTTCACTCAAATGTATAGATGGATACTGCTCTATCAAGTGAGCTGTTTCTTTGGCATACTTTTTTAAAAACTGCTGGTGCTGATTGGTTTCTGGATTAAATGGTTTGTGCTGATAAGCCAATTTGATTTCCTTAATTAACTTAAACAACTTAGTTGTTTCACTGTCTATACAAGCTTCTACAAATTTTCCCCAAACATATTGGGTTGCTTGATAATTGGGGTGCACCAAGTCTTCTGCATAAAAACGATAATCCCTTAAATCGTCAATCACCAATTCATAAGCAGGGAAATAATAAACAGCTTCATTGTTATTGGTTACATCATGAACTGCCTGAATTAATACTGCTTTGCTCCTATTATTATCAATAACCCCTTCACGCAAATGCCTTACTGGACTAATAGTAAAAATAATTTGCAGATGCGGATTGTATTCAAGCAAACGATTGATCATTTGCTGTAGCATTTCCTGTGTTGCTGCTGCAGTGAGCAGTTCCCTATTAAACCAGGCTGCAGGCGCTTTATGGTTATTGGCTGCAACAGATCCTGCTAAACCATCTGCCGCGTCAGTTAACCGATACACCCATGCAGATCCTAAAGTTATCATGAGATGGTTGGCTGTTTTTAAATAACGAGCAGCAGTTGTTGTAGCTGTATTTATTTTAGTAACCGCATCGCTACGAGTAATGCCAGAAAAGCGACTATGGTGTTTCCAACTATGCCAGGTTTCATTTAACAAAAACAAATCGGACTCCACTATCTGTTTTTGATTGATATAGCTTTCTACAGCTTCCACTACACTGATTGGATTAAATAAAATCCCATTCGGATTTTCTAAAACAGTAAAACAATGACTCTTTAATAAATGACCAATATTCTCTGTAAAGCAAGACCCCATCATCAGCACTTTATGGTAATGCATTAATGGAGTAGCAATTTTTTGAATGGGAAATTCGTAATGAAACTTCATATTTGCGCTATTGAAAAACGGTCGAAACCATATTGCTGCATTCTTGTAATTGAATTGTGTTAATATGATTCGGTAACTGCTGTTGTTTCAAATACTGAATAATATTTTCGGTATCCATATTGCCCACTAAATCATCTTGTGCCATTGGGCAGCCACCAATCCCTTTTAGAGCCCCATCTATCCAATTACAACCTGCATGAACAGCTGCAGCCAACTTGGGCTCCCAATTAGCCGCACTGGCATGCAAATGCACGCCAAATTGAATCTGGGGATATTGTGGTATTAAGATAGTTAATGCATCCTTTATTTGCTGCGGGCTTGCCAATCCAACCGTATCTGCCAAAGAAATGGTTTTAATACCTAGAGCAGCCATTTCATCCGCCCACTTTAGTAAAATAGATTGGTCGTATAAATCCCCGTAGGGGTTGCCAAACCCCATACTCAAATAAATAACCAATTCTTTTTGGTGTGCCACACATAATGACTGAATGGCTTTAACTCGCTCAAAACTTTCTTCTAAACTGCTATTGGTATTTCTTAATTGAAAGCTGGGAGAAATAGAAAAAGGAAATCCTAAGTAGCTGATTTTATCAAAAGCTACCGCTTCTTCTGCTCCTCTTTGATTGGCTACAATTACTAAGAGTTTAGTAGAACTATTGCTTAAGTCTAATGCTTTTATTACTTGGGCCGTATCTGCCATTTGTGGAATTGCTTTTGCAGAAACAAAACTTCCACAGTCTAACACATCAAAACCAACTTTTAACAATGCATTGAGGTAGTCGATTTTTTTTTCGGTTGGTATAAAATTTTTCCAACCCTGCATGGCATCCCTAGGGCATTCTACCAAAATCATTTTATTTGAATTGCTCATTTGCAGGGGCATTAATTGGATACAGATTGAACGCCCATACGCTGTTTCATTCCTTCGTACAAGATCATCCCTGTTGCTACAGATACATTGAGTGAATCAAATTTTGCAGCCATCGGTATTTTAAAGAATGCATCTGCTGCTTTAGCTAAATAAGGCTGTACCCCTCTTCCTTCATCGCCCATGATTACGCAACAAGGAATGGTATAGTCTAATTCGTATACATTTTTCTCAGCCCGCATTTCACTCGTATAAACGGCAATTCCATTTAAATGCAAATCGTCAACTGCTTTCAACAAACTACCCACTCTGCAGATATGAATTTTCTCCAATGCACCTGCACTGCTTTTCATGGCTTCTTCATTTAACGCACCCACGCCTTTATCGGGAATGATGATGGCCTGCGCGCCACAGCATACAGCCGTTCTGGCAATTGCACCAATATTTCTTACATCGGTTACTCCGTCTAGCATCAAAAACAAGGGTACGGTACCTTCAGACACTACATGGTCAATGACTTGTTGTAAATCTAAGTATTGCACCAATGCAACAATGGCAATCACTCCTTGGTGATTCGCTTTGCTTAATCCATTCAATTTTTCTACAGGAACCAGTTGAATGGGAATATTATGCTCTCGAGACAAAGTACGAATTTGATGTACCACTTCTCCACTTGCATTTTTCTGCAATAAAATTTTGTCGATGGCTTTGCCAGATTGCAAAGCTTCTACCAAGGGCTGACGGCCAATAATTAAGGAAGTTTTTTTCAATGCCATCTGCAAATGTATTAATTCAATTTTCCCTGCAACAATAAGAGTTGAACTTTATATACCGCAGCTACGGTCATAGAGTCGGTTATGGCACCTTTATCTACCATTTCAACCATTTCGGTAAATGGAATTTTTTTAATAATTAACTGCTCTGTTTCTTCAGGTTCTGCTTCCCTTTGGTGCAAACCACGAGCTAAAAAAATGATGGCCAATTCATCGCTTACAGAATTAGACAAGTGCATCTGCATTAATTCTGTCCATTCCTCAGCAATAAGGCCTGTTTCTTCCAATAACTCACGCTTTGCGCTATCCAGCGGCTCAGATCCCACCGGACAACCGCCCTCAGGCATTTCCCAGCTGTATGCATTTAACGTGAAGCGGTATTGCCCCACCAAATAAGTATTGAAATCTTCATCCAAAACCATTACCCCTACAGCAATATTTTTAAAATTTACTTTGCCATAAATTCCCTTACCTCCATTGGGATTGATCACATCGTATTCGATCACTGAAATCCAAGGGTTATGATAAACAAGTTTCTCTGCATTAATTTTCCAAGGATTGGATTCCATCATTTGTTTTTATAGAAAAAGATAAATGGTATACTGATTACAATATACAGGATAACCACCAAGAGCAATAAAAATTTAGCTCCTGCACACCAGTTGGTCAACATTAATGTAAAGTCTGAGAAGCTTCCCGCCAAACTATCCAGCATGATTTTATTCTCAATTAAATCTAATACCCCCACTACGTAAACTGCTTTAGACAAAGACTTTCCTGCATGCTTCATTGAAATACTCGTCCATGCTGCAGAACAAGCCAACGCTGCAGTTGAAAAAAACAATACATATAAAGGGATGAATACAAAGTCTATATAAATATTGGCTTTTACGTCTGCATTGGACCAGCCAAACAAGACTGCATTCAATCTTTCGCCGGTATCGGCAAATTCTAAATCAATTATACCTAATGGAGTGGCATCGGTTTTTAGGTTCGCACCTTGAATTTGTAGGATAAAGAAAAACAAGGCTGCCAGCGAACCAAATACGATTAGTCTGGTTTTCATTCCCTGAATATAAAAAAAAGGCTGTATGTAAATACAGCCTTTGACGATTTTTTATTACTATTCTTTCTAATCTTATTTCAACCCAAATGCTTTTTTCACTTTAGACACGTAGTCTAGCTTCTCCCAAGTAAACAATTCTACTTTTACTTTCTTCTCTTTACCGTCTGGGGTTTTGAAGGTTTTGGTAACTACTTCAGACTTGCGACCCATATGACCATAGGCTGCAGTTTCACTGTAGATAGGGTTTCTGAGCTTTAAACGCTGCTCAATAAAGTAAGGACGCATATCGAATAAGCCTTCTACAATCTTCGCAATCTGGCCATCGGTCAAGTTTACTTTAGCAGTACCATACGTGTTTACGTTGATAGAAGTAGGTTGTGCCACGCCAATCGCGTAAGACACTTGTACCAATATTTCGTCCGCCACACCAGCAGCTACCAAGTTCTTCGCAATATGACGCGTAGCATAAGCTGCAGAACGGTCTACCTTGCTTGGATCTTTACCACTGAATGCACCACCACCATGCGCTCCTTTACCACCATAGGTATCTACGATGATTTTACGGCCTGTTAAACCAGTGTCTCCATGAGGACCACCAATTACAAACTTGCCGGTTGGGTTAATATGGTATTTGATGTCTTTGTTAAACAGCTTCGCGTATTTCTTGTACTTCGCTTTTACCCTTGGAATCAAGATCTCGATGATGTCTTTCTTAATCTTCGCCAACATCTTGGCTTCTGTATCAAAATCATCGTGTTGAGTAGATACTACAATCGCATCAATTCTTACGGGTTGATTGTTGTCGTCGTATTCCAAAGTAACCTGGCTCTTAGCATCAGGTCTAAGATATTTGATGGCTTTGTTCTCTCTTCTTAGTGCAGCTAGTTCAATCAAGATCTTGTGCGCTAAGTCCAACGCCAATGGCATATAGTCTTCGGTTTCATTGCTGGCATAACCAAACATCATTCCTTGGTCACCAGCACCCTGCTCTTCTTTCTTCTTCTTGTCTACCCCTTGGTTAATATCGGCACTCTGCTCATGTATGGCAGATAAAATACCACAGCTATTTGCTTCGAACATGTATTCGCTCTTGGTATAACCAATCTTGCGAATCACCCCTCTAGCAATCTCTTGTACATCTAAATAAGCTTTAGACTTTACTTCACCCGCAAGTACCACCTGACCAGTGGTTACCAAGGTTTCGCAAGCCACTTTACTCTGTGGATCAAACGCTAAAAAATGATCAATCAGCGCATCAGATATCTGATCCGCCACCTTGTCTGGATGTCCTTCAGAAACACTCTCAGAAGTAAATAAATAAGGCATTGAATATAGTTTTTAAATGGTTGTAGATGATTAAAGTTTTGAGTACACTAACCTTAAACGCATTCTGAATCTGCTATGCGTTCCGCCTCCCAATCTAACCCTGCCATTGGCAACTTCATTACCAACTGCAGCATTCAGGTAATACATTTGAGAAACTAAGTTGTTGGGATATGGAGGAGTAAAGTTTAAAGAATCATTGGAGGGTGCAGATAGTCTTAAAGTAAAAGATGAATCCTTTCTGGTAACTATTCCTTGTATATATCTGCTGATAATAAAATTGTATGCCGCAACTCTATCGTATCCATTCACTGTTTTAAAAGTTCTGAATCCACCAAAATCAACTGTGTTAGGGCCTTGCGCACTCACTAAATAATCGTTGGGAATATTTCTTTTTTGCTTCTTTGCAGAATCATATGCACTCAACAACAACAAACGAGGTGCTTGAAAATAACGGTCTAGTGTAAGTAAGTTGTTATCATCTGGAACCTGCTCTGCTACCAACTCTGCACGGTGAATAATACGATTGCTTAACCCTTGTAAATTGGGAATTCTAATACGAACATAAGTGCCAGGAAAGCTTTGCACATAAACCAATGAATCTGGTTTTGAAGTGGTAGTGATATGGTTATTGATTTCTGATCCAGCTGTATTTCTTACAATATAATTGGCATAAGCACTTGCAGCAGAATTGAACTTAAAATAAGTAACCGATGTATCTCTAACTGTTGCTCCAGTGCTACTGGTATTATAATACAATGCCAGTTTGGTATTGGTATCTAATAAATTAATGTACAACAATGCATTGGCAGGGTTGGTCGCTTGTACTTTTACCGAAAATCCTTTGAAGAAAGATTTGAAAGTACTATCATTTTTATATGCATTGGTAGAATCATAATCTCTCAAAAATCTTCTAGCAACATCTGACCTAAGTGGAATTCTTATCTGGTTATTACTGTTCTCATATCTGTTATTAACAGAATCACTTAGCCTTCTTATATCGATAGCAGTGGTATTATTTAAATTCCCAATGGTATTAATTGGATATACAGTAGGATGATTAACTGGGTAACTAATAAATGGACTCAACGGAGTTGCAGGACTAATTTCTTGAACATTCACCTGAAGCGGTTGACTTGAGTCGCCATAAAATCCTTTATAGCTCAATATTAAAACCGCAGAGTCTATCACCAAACTGTCTTTAGATCCTGGTACAAAAAACGGATAAAAAGAAGGGGACAATTCAAAATTTAATTCAGCAGAAGTTCTTCCAAACAGTGGATCATTGGTAATAGCACCAATTACCATATTATCAGAATTGTATACCCTAGTGGTATCTGTTTCTTCAAAAGTATCTGTTTGTAATTCCATGATGGTGTCAAATGTATTCACGCCATCTACAATAGGAATTAGACCGCCACCTAATTCGGTGGTAGTAATTCTGGTACATGCTGCTGAAACAAACAAAATAAGTAGGAAAAAAATATGCGATAAACGCAGTCTAAAATTAGCTAACATGTTCTGGTTTTACTTACCCGCAAGGTCGTTGTACAATTCTAAATACTCTGTTAAATCAGAATCCCATCCTTTAAATGGAACTACTTTTTTGCCCTTCACTTTAGAAAACTCATCGGTCAGTTTTTTATCTATGATATCTGAACCAAATGAAATTGCATCCGCAAAATGAGCACCGCCTTTAAACATAGCCGTATTATTGCTGTCTTTAAAAGCATCTAAGTCTTTGTCTTTTATATTTACATTGATTACAGCTCGCTTTAAGAAATCGGCACCAAGGCTCTCTTCAAATGTATTCTGACCAATGGTGAATACTACTTTACTATTTCCAAAAACGGGTTCTTTTTTATAGGCTGTCTTTATATAAGCAGGAATTAAACCACTCATCCATCCACTACAGTGAATAATATCTGGAGGCCAACCGAATTTTTTAACTGTTTCTAAAGCGCCTTTGCAAAAGAATACGGTTCTTAAATCGTTGTCATCGAACCAAGTTTCGTTTTCGTCATGAAAAATTTGCTTGCGCTTGAAAAAATCTTCATTTTCCAAAAAATAGACTTGTAAACGGGCATTAGGTAGAGAAGCTACTTTAATTTGTAAAGGATGATCATCATTATCTACTGTAACATTGATTCCCGACAATCTTACCACTTCGTGTAATCTATGCCTTCGCTCATTAATCACTCCAAAACGCGGCATGATGCATCTCACTTCTAAACCGCTGTCGTTGCTTTTAATAGCAAGTTTATTTATCACTTCTGCAAACTCCGTCAATTCCAAATACGGAGACATTTCAGTGGCAATAAATAATATCCTTTTCTTTGTAGACATGAACACTTCTTTTTAGAACCTGACCCTGAATAAGTTTGCAAAGTTACGAAATATAGCGTGAAATACACTACTGTATTCGTTTTTGATTGATAATCAACTTTTAAAATAGGTAAACGGAGCCCACCCCCTGCCATTTTTAACTTAAGAAAGCCAAATATGGTATCTTTGAAATATGAGAAAAAAGTGGTTTTCTATACTGCAATACTTGTTTTTTCTAGGCCTAGGCCTGTTTTTAGTTTGGTGGAGTATGCAGCAAATACCCCCAGAAAAATGGGGAGATTTCAAGAAATCCCTCCAAAATGCCAATTATTGGTTACTCATTCCGGTTTTCTTAATTCTTACCCTCAGCCATTTTATTCGGTCATTGAGATGGAAAATCTTGATGAAGCCAATGGGATACACTCCGAGAACCCCCAATGTGTTTTTTGCAGTAATGGTGGGCTATTTGGCCAACCTAGCAGTTCCCAGATTGGGAGAATTACTTAAGTGCACCCTTTTAGCCAAATACGAAAAAGTACCTGCAGACAAATTGGTTGGAACCATATTGATAGAGCGGGCATTCGACGTCATTTCTCTTGGGTTGGTTTTTCTAATTGCCCTGATAAGCCAATTTGATGTGGTAGGTGAATATGCCGGGCAATTATTGGGGCCTCTATTTAAATCTGAAAATGCCCCTGTCCCCTACCTTAAAATTGGATTGATTTTATTTATATTGATATTTATTATAATAGGAACTATACTGATTATTAAAAAATTCCCTCATAATAAAATAGTGACCATACTCAGTAAAATTATTGCCGGAGTTTGGGAAGGATTGAGTAGCATTAGACAATTAGACCAAAAAGGACTTTTTCTTATTTATAGTGTGCTCATTTGGGGCTTATATATTATGGGTACTTGGATAGGACTTTATGCAACTGCAGGCACCAGTAGTTTGGGCATAGCCGCTGCAGTTTCGGCCCTTGCATTTGGCAGCATCGGTATGATCATCACCCCAGGAGGAATTGGTGCTTATGCCTATTTTATTGCTAAAGTATTAGAGAAAAACGGGATTGGATTTGAACTGGGTTTTGCCAACGGAACCCTGCAATGGTTTGCCCAATTCATCATTGTATTAATTGTTGGCTTCATCAGTTTAGGTCTACTCCCATGGTACAACAAAAAAAATACAAATGAAAGCAACTAACGCAATACCTAATAAAATATTCACCCTCGAAAATTTAAAAAAACAAGTAGCTGCTTGGCGAGTAAATAACAAAACGATTGCATTCAGTAATGGCTGTTTTGATATTTTACATGAAGGGCATATTTTTTCTTTAAATCAGGCTGCTTCAGAAGCAGACATACTCATTATTGGGGTGAATAGTGACCTAAGTGTAAAAAGACTAAAGGGGCCGGAACGCCCAATCAATAACGAAATCAGCAGAAGCATTATGCTCAGCAATTTAGCAGTGGTTGATGCAGTAGTTGTTTTTGAAGAAGATACGCCCTTAACACTCATTCAATCCTTGATGCCCGATGTGATTGTGAAAGGTGGAGACTATACAATTGATCAAATTGTAGGGTCAAAAGAAGTGATTGCAAACGGCGGAAGAGTAGTGATTAATCCCATTGTTGAAGGATTTTCTACTACAGGCATCATAGCGCAAATTAAAAAATCTTACTCGTAGTTAATAGTAAAGACTTAACACTCCGTTTTTATTGTTTAAAGTATATTTGAACATGTCAAAAAATCATTTGATTCAGAGGGATATTAGTTGGCTTAGTTTTAATGCCAGAGTATTACAAGAAGCCAACGATGCAACAGTTCCATTAAGAGAACGTATTCGTTTTTTAGGCATATTTTCTAATAATACGGACGAATTTTTTAGGGTTAGGGTTGCTACATTAAAACGCATGATTGAGTTTTCAGAAAAAAGAAAGAAACTCAATATGTACATGGAAGAAGATCCTCAAAAAATTTTAGACCAAATTCAAATGACGGTTTTGCAACAGCAAAATGAGTTCAACCGAATTTGGGATGGCATTCAAAAAGAATTGAAGAAGGAAAAAATATCCCTTGTTACAGAAACGCAGCTAACCAAAACACAACAACAATTTGTCAGAAAGTTTTTTGACGAGGAAGTAAGATCGAATATCATTCCATTAATGATAGAAACCCTACCGCAGCTACCCTACTTAAGAGACAAGAGTATTTTTTTAGGAGTAGTGATGCGTAAAAAAAATTCTGCCTATCATCAAAAATATGCGCTGATAGAAATACCAACGAAAGCTGTTGGAAGATTCATCCTTTTGCCCTCTCGAAAAGAGGAGAAAAACATCATACTACTAGAAGATGTCATACGTTTCAATTTACCAGTTATCTTCTCTTATTTTGGATACGACATTTTTGAAGCACATGTTTTTAAAGTAACCAAAGATGCTGAAATAGATCTAGACAATGATATCAGTACCAGCTTTGCAGAAAAAATTGAGAAAGGAATAAAAAGCAGAAGAAAAGGGAAACCCGTAAGATTTGTATACGACAAAGAAATGGACCCAGGCTTACTAGAATATTTAATCAGAAGACTAAGCCTTAATAGGAAAAGCAATATTATTCCAGGTGCCCGCATTCACAACTTTAGGCATTTCATGGAGTTCCCGGATATCTTAAACAATAAGAGTACCCGTAGGGCTTCCTTTATTCCCAAATCTTTACAAACTTCTTTAAGGGTTACAGATATTATTTTGAAGCAAGACGTAATGCTTCATTTTCCATACCACGCATTCGACCCCATCATAGACTTGTTAAGAGAAGCGGCTATGGATCCTGAAGTGTTATCCATCAAAATAACTGCATATCGATTGGCGTCTAATTCAAAAGTAATTAATGCTTTAATTAATGCTGCAAGAAATGGCAAACAAGTAGTAGTGATGTTAGAATTAAAAGCCCGATTTGATGAAGAAGCCAATTTAGAGTGGAAGAAAATTTTAGAAGAAGAAGGGGTTAAAGTGTTATTAGGGGTACCGAAAATGAAAATCCATGCAAAGCTTTGCGTGATTAACAAAAAAAGAGGGGCTAGATCTACGCATTATGGATTTGTAAGTACAGGTAATTTGAATGAAAAAACAGCCAGGGTATATGGAGACCATTGCTTGCTTACTTCCAACAGAAATATCATGAACGACATCAATAAGATGTTTCGTTATTTAGAAAATTGGAAAGCTGGACCATTACTTTTGAAGTCTTGTAAAACCTTGATGGTTTGCCCAACCAATATGCGCAATGAATTATATGCGCTGATAGATACTGAAATTAGAAATGCAAAAGCAGGAAAAGCAGCAGGAATTATTTTAAAAGTAAATTCTTTGAGTGATGCCAGCTTAATAGATAAATTATATGCTGCAGGGGCCGCGGGGGTTAAAATTGAAATGATTGTGCGGGGTATTTTTTGTGCCGAAATAGACAGAAAGAAATTTAAACAGCCTGTTAAAGCAATTAGTATTGTAGATGAATACTTAGAACATTCAAGGGTGATGATTTTTCATAACCAAGGAAAAGAAAAAGTGTATATATCTAGTGCAGATTGGATGGTAAGAAACCTGAATCATCGCGTAGAAGCGGCAGTTCCAATCACAGACCCTATCATCAAACAAGAATTGATTGATATTATCCACATTCAGTTAAGAGACAATGTAAAAGCCCGAATTCTGAACAGTGAATTAGCCAACAACTATGTACCTTTCGTTGGAAAAAAGAAAATTAGGTCTCAAATTGAGACCTATCATTACCTGTTCAGAAAAAACAATACCACCAGTGAGGCTAGCAGCAATTGATATAGGAAGTAACGCAGCAAGATTATTGATTGTTGAAGTGAGCAACGACAAAAATGGCAAACCCCAATTCAATAAACTGAATCTGGTAAGGGTTCCTTTACGACTGGGCTTTGATGTGTTTGCCAACGGAGAAATCTCCAAGGAAAAAAGAGGGATGATTCTCCAAACCATGAAAGCCTACAGTCATTTATTAAATGCTTACAATGTAAAAGAAGTAATTGCCTGTGCCACAAGTGCTATGAGGGATGCGTCTAATTCAGCAGATATCATCAGAAAAGTAAAATTAGAAACCGGGTTGGCCATTGAAATAATCAGTGGAGATTTAGAAGCATCCATTATTTATGAAAACCATATAGCAGAAAACATGGATGTAGCCAATAGCTATATGTATATTGATGTGGGTGGTGGTAGTACCGAACTAACTTTTTTTACAGATGGCAAATTAACTTTCAAACATTCATTTAATATTGGTACCATAAGACTACTAAAAGATATGGTAAGCGATTATAAATGGGATGAAATGAAAGACTATATTAAAACGGCCACCAAAGGATATAAAAAAATTATAGCCATAGGAACAGGTGGAAATATCAACAAGGTTTTTTCTTTGAGCAAAAAGAAGGACGGTAAACCCCTGAGTTTAGACTTATTGAAAGATTACTATAAAGAAATTTCCAACTTTACACTTGAAGACAGAATCAATATTTATAAGCTCAGAAACGACCGGGCAGACGTTATTGTTCCAGCTTTACAAATTTATATTAATGTTATGCGGTGGGCAGATGCTGATGAGATTTATGTTCCTAAAATAGGGCTTGCGGATGGTTTGGTTCAACATTTATACGCAGAAATTCACCGATGATAAGCCTATTTTCAACCCATTTTTGATTAAATAAAGCACATACACCCTACATTTGGATATACCCATTGGTACCAAACATTATGATCAATACAATTTCAGACAAAAACAGGGCCATTCAATATGTAGCACATTTGGCTGCTTGGCTTTGCTTTTTCTTTCTCCCTTATCTGGTGTTTTTTCCAAGGTTAAGAGATTTTAGCATGAGCAATCATATGCTCACCGTAATTGTATTAAATAATATTATGCTCATGGTATTCTATTATTTAAATACCATGGTATTAATTCCCAAACTGTTGATTAAAGAAAAATGGTTTTTATACATTCTTAGTTTAGTTGGATGTTTACTTTTCTTTCTTTACGTGCCGCGTACTTTGGCCATGATGATTTACCCTCCTGAAATTCCTTTGAATGTGACTGAAAACACAAGGGGAATAAATAGAGGGAACAGATTCGGAAGAATTAGAAGAAGACCCTATGCCGATTTTTTTAATACGGTTTTATTTTTGTTGGTCATTACATTTGGTGCTTGTATTGAAGTGGTAAGACGCTGGTTACAAACAGAACAAAATAGAAAAGAAACAGAACATGAAAGAATCAATACTGAGCTTTCTTTCTTAAAATCTCAAGTGAATCCACACTTCTTCTTTAAT